>JAYWIE010000314.1:0-3062 GCA_043789155.1 Rubricoccaceae bacterium
GACCTCGCCCGCGGCAACGGCACGCCCGGCCCCGGCGGCGGCCAGCGCGAGTACAGCCTGCGCCAGCTCGTCCACCGCGTCACGCGGACCATCGCGGACTGGGGCAAGGCCGGCGGCTACTTCGCCTCCGACGACGACGCCGAGGCGTTCTACGCCGAGCTCACGGCCCTCTGCGTGAGCCAGACCGGGGCCTTCAACAGCCCCGTCTGGTTCAACGTCGGCCTCGGGGCGCAGTACGGCGTCCGCGACTCGGGCGGCAAGACCATCTCGGCCGTCGACCTCGACGAGGCCTCGCCGACCTACGGCGAGATCATCGCCGTCGACCCGTACGAGCGGCCGCAGGGCTCGGCCTGCTTCATCATCTCGGTCCAGGACTCCGTCGACGACATCTGGAAGCTCATGGGCGAGTCCGCCCGGCTGTTCAAGTTCGGCTCGGGCGTCGGGGCGGACTGGTCCAAGCTGCGCTCCTCGCACGAGAAGCTCTCGGGCGGCGGCCAGCCCTCGGGCCCGGTCTCGTTCATGAAGGTTCAGGACGCGACCGGCGGCACGATCAAGTCCGGCGGCAAGACGCGCCGCGCGGCCATCATGCAGACGCTCAAGGTGTGGCACCCGGACATCCTCGAGTTCGTCCGCGCCAAGCAGGACGAGGAGCGCAAGGCGTGGGCGCTCATCGAGCAGGGCTACGACGGCTCCTTCAACGGGCCGGCCTACGGGAGCGTGGCGTTCCAGAACGTCAACCAGTCCGTGCGCCTGGACGACGCCGTGATGGAGGCCGCCCGCGACGGGCAGCCCTACGCGCTCCGCGCCGTCACGACCGGCGAGACCGTCGAGACCGTCGACGCCAAGGAGCTGCTCATGGCCATCGCCGAGGGCACGCACGTCTGCGGCGACCCGGGCGCGCAGTACGAGGACGCCATCCAGCGCTGGCACACGTGCAAGAACACGGACGCGATCAACAGCAGCAATCCGTGCAGCGAGTTCATGTTCCTGGACGACACGGCCTGCAACCTCGCCAGCCTGAACCTGCGCAAGTTCGTCGGTGAGGACGGCCAGTTCGACTCGGCCCGCTACCGCGCCGCGGCGCGGACCTTCCTCGTCGCGCAGGAGATCCTCGTCAGCAACGCCGGCTACCCGTCCGCGCGCATCGCGGCCAACTCCGAGCGCTTCCGCCCGCTCGGGCTCGGCTTCGCCAACCTCGGCGCGCTGCTGATGTCGATGGGCCTGCCCTACGACTCCGACGCCGGCCGCGCCGTCGCCGGGGCGCTCATGGCGATCGAGCACTGCGAGGCCTACGCCTGCTCGGCCGAGATGGCCGCCGCCGTCGGCCCGTTCGCAGGCTACGCCGAGAACCGCGCGCCGATGCTCGACGTGATCCGGATGCACCGCGACGCCGTCCAGACCATCGGCGCGTCCTGCCCGGCGGACCTCCGCGCGGCGGCGCAGGAGGCCGCAGACCGCATGCTCGCGCTCGGCGAGCAGCACGGCTACCGCAACGCGCAGGTGACCGTCCTCGCCCCGACCGGCACCATCGGCTTCATGATGGACTGCGATACGACGGGCGTCGAGCCCGACATCGCGCTCGTCAAGTACAAGCTGCTCGCCGGCAAGGGCGAGGGCCTGATGAAGATTGTCAACGGGACCGTCGGGGCCGCGCTGCACCAGCTCGGCTACTCGGACGCCGAGGCGGCCGAGATCCTCGCCTTCGTCGACGCCAACGACACCATCGAGGGCGCGCCCTACCTCTCGGACGACCACCTCGCCGTCTTCGACTGCGCGTTCAAGCCGCACAACGGCACGCGCTCGATCACGCACACGGGCCACATCCGGATGATGGCCGCCGTGCAGCCGTTCATCTCGGGCGCGATCTCGAAGACCGTCAACCTGCCCGAGACGGCCACGCCCGAGGACATCTACGACGCCTACATGGAGTCGTGGGCGCTCGGCCTGAAGGCGGTCGCGATCTACCGCGAGAACTCGAAGCGCTCGCAGCCGCTCTCGACCAAGAAGGGCGGCAACACCGCCGCGACGACGGCCGAGAAGGCTGAGGCCGCAGCGCTCGAAGCCGAGACGCTCGCCTCGGGCGACGGCGCGAGCCGCCCGCTCGCCGAGCCGGTGACCGTCGAGACCGTCGTCGAGCGCGTCGTGGAGAAGGTGGTCTACAAGCCCGTCCGCAAGCGCCTCCCCGACGAGCGGCCGTCCGTGACGCACAAGTTCTCGGTCGCCGGCCACGAGGGCTACCTCCACGTCGGGCTGTACCCGGACACCGGGCTGCCGGGCGAGATCTTTATCACGATGGCCAAGCAGGGCTCGACCATCGCCGGGCTCATGGACTCGTTCGCGACCGCGATCTCGCTCGCGTTCCAGTACGGCGTCCCGCTCGACGACCTCGCGCGCAAGTTCTCGCACGTCCGCTTCGAGCCGGCCGGCTTCACGACCAACAAGCAGATCCCGATCGCCAAGTCCATCACGGACTACATCTTCCGCTACCTCTCGCTGAAGTTCCTCGAGGCCCCCGTCCCGGACCCCGACGAGGTGGACGCCACCGCGGCCGTCACGACGGAGGTGCTGCGCCACGGCGCGGCCGTGGACGAGGTCCAGGCGGACCTCTTCGCCGCCGGCGCAGCACCCTCGCACGGCGACGGCGGTGGCACGGCCGGCATCCCGTCGAACGTCGGCGGGACGGTCGAGCAGTTCATGGCCGCCGCGGCCCCGACGGCCTTCCGCAACCAGGACGACGCGCCCGGGTGCCCGTCGTGCGGCTCGATCACGGTCCGCGCCGGGAGCTGCTACAGCTGCCCGAACTGCGGCTCCACGACCGGCTGCGGCTGATCTGCATCTCGTGGACCAAGCCGGGCCAGCTTTGTGCTGGTCCGGTACCACCCTATGGTTTCGTTACACGCCCGGTCCCCATAAATGATTAGGAGCCCTACCAGTTAGCGCTGGCAGGGCTCCTAAAACCCTTTCATGTCAGGCGAGCGGACAGCTCGCTTCACGACTCGGGTGGGGGCTCCGCCATAGTAGTGAAGCAGAGGTGAGCCGGTCAAGCCTTGACGCGTCATTGA
>JAYWIE010000315.1:0-3052 GCA_043789155.1 Rubricoccaceae bacterium
TGTCGGGGCGAGCGCCGGCGTCGGAGGTGTCGTCAGTCATCATTGATGCGGTTTGATGGTCGGGGTTTGGGGTTTTCAACATCAAACGTCAAACCCCAAACCGCATTTTCCTGCCTACTGGTTGCCGGCCGCCATCGCCAGGATGGCCGCCTCGACCTCGCGGGCCTTGAACGGCAGGCCCTCGACCTTCGAGAGGCCGCGAGCGTCGACGAGGAACTCGGCGCGGAGCAGCCGCACGAGCTGCCCGTCGTTGAGCTCCGGCACGAGGACGTGGCGGAAGCGGCCGAGCGCCTCGGCGAGGCCGTCCGGGAACGGGTTGAGCCACCGCAGGTGGACGTGCCCGACGCGCAACCCGCCGCGCGTGCGCACACGTCCGACGGCCGACGTGATCGCGCCGTACGTCCCGCCCCACCCGACGACGAGCACGTCGCCCGGGCTGTCCTCGCAGGCGTCGCCCTCGACCTCGACCGGGGCGATGCTCCGCGCGACGCGCCGCACCTTCTCGGCGCGCAGGTCCGTCATGAGCTGGTGGTTGGCCGGGTCGTACGAGACGCCGCCGGTGCGGGCGTCCTTCTCGATGCCGCCGATGCGGTGCTCGAGCCCGGCCGTGCCGGGCAGCGCCCACGGCCGCGCGAGCGTCGCCTCGTCGCGGACGTACGGCAGGAACGCCGCGCCGTCCATCGGGGCCGTCTCGGGCGTGGCGTAGGCGACCGTGATCGGGGCGAGCGCGGCGACGTCCGGCACGGGCCACGGCTCGGACCCGTTGCCGAGGTAGCCGTCCGAGAGCAGCAGCACGGGCGTCATGTGCTCGACGGCGACGCGCGCGGCCTCGTAGGCGGCGTAGAAGCAGTCGCCGGGCGTGCGCGCGGCGAGGACCGGCATCGGGGCCTCGCCGTGGCGGCCGTAGAGCGCCATGAGCAGGTCCGACTGCTCGGTCTTGGTCGGCATGCCCGTGCTGGGGCCGGCCCGCTGGACGTCGATGATCACGAGCGGCAGCTCGGTCATGACGGCGAGGCCGAGCGTCTCGCCCTTCAGGGCGAGGCCGGGGCCGGAGGTCGCCGTGACGCCGAGCGCGCCGCCGAAGCTGGCCCCGAGCGCGGCCCCGGCCGCGGCGATCTCGTCCTCGGCCTGGACTGTCCGCACGCCGAAGGCCTTGTGCTTCGAGAGCGCGTGGAGCAGGTCGCTCGCCGGCGTGATCGGGTACGTCGCGTAGAACAGGCCGAGGCCCGACGCGGCGGACGCTGCGACGAGGCCGAGCGCGAGCGCCTCGTTGCCCTGGATCGCGCGGTAGGTGCCCGGGGCGAGTGCGGCCGGCGCGACCTCGTAGCGCGCGATCCAGCCCTCAGAGATGTCGCCGTAGTGGTAGCCCGCGTCGAGCGCGAGGCGGTTGCCGTCGCGGATGTCCGGCGTGGCCGCGAAGCGCTCGGCGTTCCACGCGCGCGCGGGCTCGACCGGCCGCGTGTAGAGCCACAGCGCGAGCCCGAGCGCGAACATGTTCTTGGCGCGGTCCTGCTCCTGCCGCGAGAGGCCCGTGCCGGCGAGGGCCTCCTGCGTGAGCCGCGTGAGCTCGACGCGGTGCGCCTCGTAGCCCGCGAGCGTGTCGTCGTCGAGCGGGTTGCGGGCGTAGCCCGCGAGGTCGAGGTCGCGCTTCGTGAACGCGTTCGTGTTGACGATCACGGCCCCGCCGGCGCGCACGCGGTGCAGGTGGACCTTCAGCGCGGCCGGGTTCATGGCCACGAGCAGGTCCACGTCGTCGCCCGGCGTGTGGACGGCGCGGCTGCCGAAGTGGAGCTGGAAGCCGCTCACGCCGTAGAGCGTGCCCGCGGGCGCGCGGATCTCGGCCGGGAAGTCCGGCAGCGTCCGCAGGTCGTTGCGGGCGTGGGCCGTGGCGAGCGTGAACTGGTTGCCGGTGACCTGCATGCCGTCGCCCGAGTCGCCGGCGAAGAGCACGACGACGTCGTCGAGGGCGAGGGTCGGGGCCGTGTCGGTGAGGATCATGCAGTCGGAACGCGGCTCGGCGGGGTCGGATTCGCGCGCCGGGCAAGGGAGACGGGCATTTCGCGCGGTTCGTCGGGGTTTCACCGGCGTGCCGGCGGCCCGAGCGCCGCGGCCTCCGAGCGGAGCCGGAATGGGGGGCGGGCCGGGAGCGCGGCCGGGCCATTCGGGACGCCCGAACTGCTCTCCGGGCGTTTTCACGGAACAGAGACAGTGCCTGGCCCGGTTCACTGCACATACAACGGCCCCGGCCATGCCGACCCGACGCCTTCCCCTCTTCGCCCGGTCGACGCCCGTCGTGGCCGTCGTCCACGCCGGCCCCTCGCCCGGCGTGCCCGGCGCGCGCGACGTCCGCTCGTCCGTAGACCGGCTCGTGGCCGAGGCGCGCACGCTCGTCGCGCTCGGCGTGGACGGGCTGCTGATCGAGAACACGCACGACCAGCCCGCGCTAGCCGAGGCCGAGGTCGGGCACGAGGTCGTGGCGTACCTCACGCGCGCGGCCGCGGCCGTCAAGCGCCACGTCGGCCGCGTGCCGGTCGGCGTGCGCGTCATCGCGGACTCGGGGCGCATCGCGCTCGCGGTCGCCCACGCGGCCGGGTGCGACTTCGTCCGGGCGTCGGGCTGGGCCGAGGACCCCGCGGCCGCGGGCCGCGTCCACCGCTACGCCCGCCTCATCGGGGCCGACGCGCCGGCCGTCTTCGCCGACTTCCGCGCGCCGAACGCCGAGGCCGTGCCCGCGCTCGTCGCGGCGGTCCAGCAGGGGCAGCCTACGGCGCTGGTCGCGCTCGGCCCGACGCCCTGGCAGATGCCCGCCGAGGGCGTCGTCGAGGCCGTCGCGGCCCTCGCCGGCGTGCCCGTGTTCTGCGGCGGCGGCGTCCACGCCGGCACCGTCGCGGCCCTGCTCGGCGTCGCGGACGGCTTCTTCGTCGGCTCGGGGCTCAAGGAGAACGGCCGGTGGCAGTCGCCGGTGTGCGAGGCGCGCGTGCACGCGCTCATCGGGGCCGTCGAGTACGCGCGCGGCCAGGAGGTCCGGCAGTAGCCCCGCCACCGGCGGCCC
>JAYWIE010000316.1:0-3050 GCA_043789155.1 Rubricoccaceae bacterium
GGACGGGCGCGCCCGACGCGCCGGGCACGGGCGCACCGGGCACAGGCGTCTGGGCGTCGCGGTAGCCGTCGAGCGTCGCGGCGAGCGTGCCGCGCTGGCCGGGCGGAAGGTCGACCGTCAGCGGAGCGGTCCCGAGCGCGCGGCGCTGGCCTGCGTCCGTGACGAGCGCGACGGCTGCGCCGGGCGGCATCGTCTCGACGCGCACGCGCACCGGCAGCGCGAGGCCGACGCCGAGCGTGTCGCCGGCCGGGACTGAGACGGTCACCTCGGCGCGGCGCGGGTTCCACGCCGCGCCCGGCTCGACGAGCGCGACGCGGACGGGCCGCCCGGCGGGGACGGTGAGCACGTCGCCCGGGCGGCCCGCGACCGAGTCGCCGAGCGCGACGACGCCGGCGTCGGGGCTGTCGACGCGGACCGAGGCCGTCTGGGCCGAGGACGTCCCTGTCCAGAACGTCGCGGCGAGGCAGGCCAAAAAAACAGCAGGGCGGAGCGTCACGGGCGGGGGGCGAAGGCGATGGCGTGGCGGGGCTCCGCGAGCACGACGAGGCGGCCGGCGGCGGCGACGAGCCCGCTCTTGACGCGCCCGCGGACGTCGGCGCGGAACGTCTCGCGGCCGGTCGCGGCGTCGAGCGCGACGACGTGGCGGCCCGTCGTGCCGACGTAGACGGTCGCGCCCGACACGAGCGGCGCGCCCACGACGGCGTCGCCGCCGCTCCACGTCCACGCGGTCGCGCCGGTGGCGAGCTCGAGCGCGACGACGCGGCCGTCCGTCAGCCCGACGACGGCGTGCGCAGCGTCGGCCGCGGCGGACGTGACGCGGGCGAGACGCGCCCGGTCCAGCACGGCCGTCCAGAGCACTGTCCCGGTCGCGGCGTCGAGCGCGACGAGCGTGCCGCGGGTCGTCGCGGCGAAGAGGCGCGGGCCGGCGGCGCTCAGCGGCGCGTAGACGGGCGCGCCCGCTTCGGCCGTCCAGAGCACGGCCCCGGTCGCGGCGTCGAGCGCGCGGACGCGGCCGGCGTCGTCGGCCACGGCGACGCGCCCGCCGGGCAGCAGCGCGGGCGCGGCGTGGTTCTGCGCGCCCGCCGTGCCGGCCGTGCGCCAGCGCGGCGAGCCCGTCGCGGCGTCGAGGCCGACCGTCGCGCCCGAGTGGAGCGGCACCACGACCGTCACGCCGGACTCCGGCGTCCCGGCGAGGACGAGGCCGGCGTCGGCCGTCTCGCCTTCGTCGGCTCCGCGCCACGCCCAGCGCCGCGTGCCGCCCGTGAGGTCGTGGGCGACGACGGCGTTGCGGCCGCGCGTGACCGGCACGAAGAGCGTCCGGCCGTCGGCCGAGAGCGCGAGCCCGCCCTCGACGCTCGCCCCGACGTCGAGCGCGCCCGCGCGGCGGCCTGTGGCCGCGTCGAGCACGACGACGTGGCCCTCGCGCGTCCCGACGGCGACGAGCGCCGTCCCGGCGACCGGCGCGGCCGGCCCGAACGCGCCGTCGACGTCCGTCTCCCACGCGCGCACGAGCGGCGGCGCGGGCGCGGGCGCGGCGGCGACGGGCACGAGCGGGGCCTCGAGCTGCACCGACGAGCAGGCGGCGAGCAGGAGGAAGGAGGAAAGAGGAAGGAGGAAGGGGGGGGGGAGACGTGGGAAGGAGGAGATGCACGGGTGGACACGACTGGCCCGGGCGGCCCTCCTCCCTCCTCCCTCCTGCCTTTTTTCTGCCGGGTGCATCATCAGAAGTCGTAGCCGAAGAAGAACTGCCGGAACGGCTGCCGCTCGGACCACTGCAGGCCGTCGAGAAAGCGGTAGCCGACGTCGTAGCGGAGCACGACCGCGCCGAGCAGGCTCGTCCGCAGGCCGACGCCGAACGCGCCCTTCGTGGTGCCGAAGCGGAGCGGGAAATCCGAGTCGCCGAAGTCGGGGTCCAGCGTGCCGGCCGAGTAGCCGTCGTTCCAGTTGTGGGCGACGTCGGCGAAGAGGGCTCCGCGGAGGCCGGCGATGAACGGGTAGAGCGGCGGGCGGCGCAGGAGCGGGAAGCGGAGCTCGTTCGAGACGAACCACAGCTTCGAGCCGCGCACGCGCAGCAGCGGGAAGCCGCGCAGGCTCCACGAGCCGCCGAGCAGGTTCAGGCGCGCGCGCCGGCCGAGGTTCATCCGGGCGAGGCCCCACGACGCCAGCGTGACGCCCGGCGTGATGTGCCAGTAGCGGCGGACGTCCGCCGTGAGCGCGACGTAGCTCTCGTTCGAGAACGCGACGTCGGTCGTGTAGCCGACGGCCGCGAGGCCGCGCCAGCCCTCGACCGGCCCGAAGCCGCCGTAGAGCGCGTTGTCGTGGACGAACGAGAGCGTGTTGGCCAGCGACGCCGTCCGGAGCGTGTCCTGGATCGTCGTGCCGAACGTGCGCCGGAGGCCCTCGCGCGAGCCGACGCCGAACGTCGTCTCGAGGCCGACGCGGCGGAAGAACGAGACCGGGTAGCTCACGACGCCGAGCACACCGACCTGCTGCTCGAACGACGGGATGCGCGACGTGCCGTCGGGGTCGGTCCGGTCGTAGCGCGGGCCGGCGAGGCGGAACGCGCCGTAGCCGACGTGCGCGCGGCGGCCGAGGTGCAGCCGCGTCACGGAGACGTTGAGGCCGTCGACGAGCGAGCGCCCGCTAGCGGTCGTGTTGGCCGAGTATGCGGTGACGAAGATGCGGTCGTTGCCGAGCAGGTCCGAGAAGGCGAGCGTCGCGCCGCCGGCGGCGTAGGACGCGGTCGAGGTCGTGGTGAAGCCGCCCGAGGCGACGTCGAGCGTGTAGCGGCGGCGGTAGGGCTGCGCGGCCTCGCCGGGCGCGCTCGCGACGCTCGGGTGCGCCCACGGCGCGGCGGCCGTCGCCGGCGGCACGCCCGAGCCGGCGACGGCCTCGGGCGCGGCGAGGAGCGAGTCGGCGTCGAGCACGCGGACTGTGAAGCGGTAGTCCTCGAACGTCCCGACGACGAGCGTCGCAGAGTCGGCCCAGACGGGGTCGAAGGCGGCTCCCGTAAAGCGCGTGAGCTGCCGGAAGACGCCGCGGCCGGGCAC
>JAYWIE010000317.1:0-10862 GCA_043789155.1 Rubricoccaceae bacterium
ACTTCTATGACCGGCTGCTGGCGCGCCTGGACGAGCGGGACTTCAAGCTGAGAGGCTGATCCGGTGTAAAGGATGTCGCCGGTCAGAACTGTAAAGGAAATCCCCGGTCGCTACAGGGCCTGTCGCCGTGCATCTTACCAATAACGGCTGTCATCCTGACAGGACGCGCCCCGCTGGCACGCCCTTCGCTCGCTGCGGCCGAAACAGACGCCGGCGCGCCGCGTGTGCGAGCGACCGGCCTGCGCCGACCCGCTGCCCGTCCCGCTCGGCCCGGCGCGCCGCCCCACATCCCACCCGACCGATGAACCTCCAGAAGTTTACCGTCAAGGCCCAGGAGGCCGTCCAGCGCGCGGCCGAGATCGCCCAGAGCCGGACGCACCAGGGCCTCGACCCGGCCCACCTCGCGAGCGCGTTCCTCGCCGACGACGGCGGCCTCGCGCTCACGCTCGTCCAGCGCGCCGGCGCGGCCGTGCCGGCGCTCGCCGGCCGCGTCGACGCCGTGCTCGGCGGGCTGCCGCGCGTGAGCGGCGCGAGCGTCTCGGGCCAGTTCATGACGCCCGCGCTCAACGCCGTCTTCGACGATGCCCTCGCCCGCGCCGAGGCCCTCGGCGACGCCTTCGTCTCGACCGAGCACCTGCTGCTCGCGCTCGCCGCGAGCCCCGGCCCGACCGGCGACGCCTTCCGCGCCCAGGCCGTCACGCCCGAGGCCCTCCTCGCCGCGCTCACCGAGACGCGCGGCGGGCAGCGCGCGACCGACGCCTACGCCGAGTCCAGGTACGACGCGCTGAACCGCTACGCCCGCGACCTCAACGCCGCCGCGGCGAAGGGCAAGATCGACCCCGTGATCGGGCGCGACGACGAGATCCGGCGCGTGCTCCAGATCCTCTCGCGGCGCACCAAGAACAACCCTGTGCTCGTCGGCGAGCCCGGCACGGGCAAGACGGCCATCGCCGAGGGCCTCGCGATCCGGATCGTCCAGGGCGACGTGCCCGAGGGCCTCCAGAACAAGCGCGTGCTCGCGCTCGACATGGGCGCGCTCATCGCGGGCGCGAAGTACCGCGGCGAGTTCGAGGACCGCCTCAAGGCCGTCGTGAAGGACGTCGCGGACTCGGACGGCGAGGTCGTCCTGTTCATCGACGAGATCCACACGCTCGTCGGGGCCGGCGGCGGCGAGGGCGCGATGGACGCCGCCAACATCCTCAAGCCCGCCCTCGCCCGCGGCGAGCTCCGCGCCATCGGCGCCACGACGCTCGACGAGTACCAGAAGTTTTTCGAGAAGGACAAGGCCCTCGAACGGCGCTTCCAGATGGTCTTGGTAAAAGAGCCGAGCGTCGACGACACCGTCGCCATTCTGCGCGGCATCAAGGACCGCTACGAGGTCCACCACGGCGTCCGCATCACGGACGGGGCCATCGTCGCCGCGGCCGAGCTCTCGGACCGCTACGTCACCAACCGCTTTCTGCCCGACAAGGCCATCGACCTCATCGACGAGGCGGCCGCCCGGCTCCGCATCCAGATCGACTCCAAGCCCGACGTCCTCGACGCCGTCGAGCGCCAGGTCCGGCAGCAGGAGATCGCCCGCGAGGCGGTGAGGCGCGAGGGCGACACCGCGCAGGCCGACGCCATCACGCAGACGCTCGCCGATCTCGGCGAGGAGCGCGACCGGCTCGCGGCGCGGTGGGAGCAGGAGCGCGGGCTCGTCCAGACGATCAAGGAGTCGCGCGCGCAGATCGACGCGCTCCGCACCGAGGCCGAGGCGCTCGAGCGCGAGGGCGACTTCGGGCGCGTCGCCGAGATCCGCTACGGCCAGATCCCCGCGCTCGACGCCGCGGTCGAGACCGCGAGCGCGAGCCTCCGCGACGTCCAGCAGTCGGGCGCGATGCTCAAGGAGGAGGTCGACGCCGAGGACATCGCGGACGTCGTGAGCCGCGCGACGGGCATCCCGGTGGCGCGGATGCTGGAAACGGAAAAGGAGAAGCTGCTCGGCATGGAGGCCGTGCTCGCCGCGCGCGTCGTGGGGCAGCCCGAGGCCGTCGCGGCCGTCGCCAACGCCGTGCGGCGCAGCCGGGCCGGGCTCCAGGAGCGGCACCGCCCGCTCGGCTCGTTCATCTTCCTCGGCACGACGGGCGTCGGCAAGACGGAGCTCGCCAAGGCCCTCGCCGAGCAGCTCTTCGACGACGAGAACGCGCTCGTGCGCATCGACATGTCCGAGTACCAGGAGCGCCACACGGTCTCGCGGCTCGTCGGCGCGCCTCCGGGCTACGTCGGCTACGACGAGGGCGGGCAGCTCACAGAGGCCGTCCGGCGGCGGCCGTACGCGGTCGTGCTGCTCGACGAGTTCGAGAAGGCGCACCCCGAGGTCTCGAACATCCTCTTGCAGGTGCTCGACGACGGCCGCCTGACAGACTCGAAGGGCCGCGTCGTGGACTTCTCGAACACGCTCGTCATCATGACGAGCAACATCGGCTCGGACGTCATCGCGCAGCGCCTCGCGGCGGGCCCGGTCTCGGACGCCGACATGGAGCGGCTGAGCGAGGAGCTGACGGCGCTGCTGCGGCAGCGGCTCCGCCCCGAGTTCCTCAACCGCATCGACGAGACGGTCGTCTTCCGGCCGCTCGGGCGCGACCAGATCCGGCTCATCGTCGGCCTCCAGTTCGCCAGCATCCGGCGCATGGCCGCGAAGAGCCACGGCCTCGACCTCGTCCTGACGGATGCCGCGGCCGACGCGCTCGCCCGCGAGGGCTTCGACGCCGCCTTCGGCGCACGCCCGCTCAAGCGCGTGCTGCAGCGGCTCGTCTCGAACCGCCTCGCCGAGCTCATCCTCGCGGGCTTCGCGGCCGATGGCGACACCGTGTTCATCGACGCGGCACCCGGCGGCGGCGTCACGCTCGAGACCGTCCCAGCCGGGCAGCCGCTCCCCGAGCCGCGCTCGGCCGACGCCGGGATGGAGACGGCGGACGGACCGCTCGCGACGGCCGGGGATGCATAGGCCAAGCACGTCATCCTGAGCGGAGGACCGCAGGGCCGCAGTCGGAGGATCTCTGTCGAGCGAGGTCCCTCGGCAGCGCGCTGATGCACGGTGTGGTGCTCAGCAGAGATCCTTCGACAAGCTCAGGATGACGATGTAAACCTAATTTTGCTTCGATGAATGCGCTTTTGCCGATGCTTCCGCCCCCGATCGCTGGTGCGACACAGGACGGGCGTCACGCGGCGGCGGGCGCGAGGTCGGGCCAGCGCGTCGTGTAGCGCGGGCTGGCGTGGCCGCGCTGCATCGCCCACGCTGGCTCCGGAGCCGGCGTAGGTTTCCGCCTCTGCACCGGTCCGTCGATGCCCGCCATCTCGTTCTTCTACGGCCTTGTCGTTTACCTGTACCACTACGACGAGGGCCAGCATCATGCGCCGCACATCCACGTGCGCTATGCAGGCGACGAGGCCGTTCTGCGCATTCCAGATGGGGAGGTGCTCGACGGCTCGATTCCGCCGCGCAAGCTGAAGCTCGTGCAGGCGTGGATGGAGATCCATGCCGAAGAGCTCCAGGCCAACTGGTCGCTCGCCTCGTCCGGCCAGCCCGTCTTCAAAATCGACCCTCTCCGCTGATGCTCCCTCCCCCGATCACCGAGGCCGCCCCGGCAGGGCCGTCGCGGCTCCGCGCCGTGTTCGCAGACGGATCCGTCCGGCTGTTCGACCTCCGCCCGTACACAGCGAGCCCGTACTTCGCGCCGCTCGCCGACGACGCCTACCTCGCCCAGGTGCGCGTCACGGACGGGACGGTGGCGTGGCCAGACGGCCAGGACTTCGACCGCGGCACGATCTACGCGCTCGGCGAGGAGCCGGCCCGTCACGCAGCGGCGGGCGCGAGGTCGGGCCAGCGCGTCGTGTAGCGCGGGCTGAGGCGCGCTCGCTGCATCGCCCACGTTGGCTCCGGAGCCGGGCGCGCCGGGCGGCCGGGCGTCGCGCGCGGGGCCGTGCCCATCGCGGCGAAGAAGACGGTGCGCCGGCCGTAGCGGCGGTTGAGCGCGTCGAGCGCGTCGTGGAGGGCGGCCTGCTCGGGCGCGGGCGGGCGGAAGAGGTGCCCCTGCGCGGGCTCGGCCGGGCCGATGTCCCACAGCGTCACGCCGGCCTTTTTATAGCGGAACGGCCTGCCCTCGGCGTCCGTGGCCTCGTGCGCGCGCGCCAGCCCGAGCAGGGCCGCGCGGATGATCTCGGCCGAGCGGTCGGTCGCGAAGCCGAGCGCGACGGCCGACGCGCCCGTCCGGTGCGGGCCGGCCCCGTGCCCTTTGGTCGAGACGAACGCGCCGACGGCGCGGGCGGCGAGGCCCTCGGCGCGCAGCTTCTCCGCGGCCCGCGCCGCGTGCGTCGCGACGGCGTGGCGGATCTCGGCGACGTCCGTGAGCGGCGTCCCGAACGAGCGCGAGCGGACGAGCGAGTGGCGCGGGGCCGGCGCGCGCTCGAGCGGCAGGCACGACACGCCGCGCAGCTCGTAGGCCGTCCGCAGCCCGACGACGCCGAGGCGCTGCCGGACGAGGCGGTCGTCGAGCGCGGCGAGCCCGGCGGCCGTCTGCGCGCTCGCGGGCAGCTTCGCCGCCGAGCGCGCCGCGACGCCCCAGACGTCCGTGACGGGCAGGGCCGCGAGGAGCGCGTCGGCGTCGGGGTCGGCCCAGAGGCAGTGGACGCCGCCGCGCGCGTCGGCCCGCGCCGACGCCGCCTTGGCGAGCGTCTTGGTCGTCGCGAGGGTGATGCGGACCGGGATGCCGGTCCACTGCAGCACGCGCGCGCGGAGCGCGTGGGCCCAGGCCTCGGCCTCGGCGCGCGCCTCGGCCGGCGGGCCGGGCGGGACGGGGACGGACAGGAACGCCTCGTCGATCGAGTACACCTCGACGTCCGGCGTCGCCGTCTCGAGCGTCGCCATCACGCGCCGGCTCATGTCGGCGTAGAGCGTGTAGTTGGACGAGAAGACGCGCGCGCCCATCGCCGCGAGCCGCGCGCGCTCCTGGAAGAACGGCGCGCCCATGCGCACGCCGGCCGCCTTCGCCTCGGCCGAGCGCGCGACGGCGCAGCCGTCGTTGTTGGACAGCACGACCACGGGCACGCCGGCCAGCGCCGGCTGGAAGACGCGCTCGCACGAGGCGTAGAACGCCTGGCAGTCGACGAGCGCGACGAGGCGGCGCGGCGCAGTCACCGGACCGTGTGGAGCACGTGCGTCACGACGCCCCAGACGGTCAGCTCCTGCCCGTCGCGGACCGGGATCGGGCGGTAGTCCGGGTGGGCCGGCTGGAGCCAGACGTCGCCCGACGCGCCGCGGCCGCGCCGCCGCAGCCGCTTCACGGTCAGCTCGCCGTCGAGCGTCGCCACGACGACGTCGCCGTCGGCCGGCGCGCGGGCGCGGTCTACGACGAGCACGTCGCCGTCGCAGATGTGGTCGTCGGTCATCGAGTGGCCGGCGACGCGCAGGAAGTAGGTCGCCTGCGGCGTACCGCGGACGAGCGCGTCGAGCGAGAGTTCGGTGTCGAGGTCGTCGTCGGCGGGCGACGGGAAGCCGGCCGGGACGCGGGCGAGGAAGAAGGGGTGGGCGGCGGACGGCGCGAAGGCCTCGGCGGGCCACACGTCGGTGACGGTGAGACGGGCAAGCTCCATCGGGGACGGGATGGCCGCAGGGCGGCCGGGACAGGGTGTGCGGGGCGGAGCTGGCCCGGAGGGTCGGGCGGGGGCGGTGCCGTCCGTCCTGTCACCCCATTGATCACACACATGATTCTATCGGGTGGGCACACCCACCGTCAGACGTCCAGGTCCACGACGTCGAGGCCGGGGAAGGCCCCGGCGAGAACGCGGCCGACGTGGCGCAGGCCCCACCGCTCCGAGCGCTCCTGCCCGACGGCCACGACGCGCATCCCGGTCCGCCGCGCGGCCGCGAGCGCCGGCGGCCGCATCTGCCCGGTGACGTAGAGCCCGACGCCGCGCGCGGCCGCGTCGAGCATGAGCACCTCGGTCATCGCCCCGACGACCGCGACGCGCCCCGTCGCGACGCGCCCCGTCGCGTCCGGCTCGCCCTCGGTCGCCTCGGCCCCGCCGAACGCCGCGAGGATGCGCGCCCCGGCGTCACCCGCCATGCGACCCGTCATGCCGACGACGTGGCCGCCGCGCGTCAGCGGCTCGGTGTCGAGCACGAGCCCGATCTCGGCTGCGAGGGCCGGGTTGTGGCCCGTCGCGAGGCGGTCGTCGAGCGCGCGGTGCACGGCGAGCACGCCGACGCCCACAGGCAGGCGGGCCGGCCACAGCCCGAACGGCCGGTGCACGAGCAGCGCGTCGACGCTCGCGGGCAGCCAGCCCTCGGGCCGGCGGTCCGCGGTGAGGCACACGCCGAGGCGATGGACGAGCCGGTCGGACGCGATCCACACGCCGCCCGGGTCGCCCTCGGCGTGGTAGCGCGCGGCGTCGAGCAGCGGCGCGAGCGCGGCGGCGAGGTCGGTGACGGTCGGCGTCATTCTGCAGCGATCGCGGCAGCGACGGCGGCCCAGCCCTCGCGCGCGCTCGGGTAGCGCGGGGACCAGCCCGTCGCCTCGCGGAAGGCCCGGTTCGAGGCGCGGACGGACCGCGCGAGCAGAGCTCCGGCTGGCCCCATGAGCCGGGCCGTCCACGCCGGCAGCAGGCGCGGCGGCGGCACTCCGGCGGCCGCGGCGAGCGCGTCGGCGAAGGCGCGGCGCGTCAGCGGCACGTCGTCGCCGACGATGTAGACGCCTGCCGGCGCGCCGAGCCCGGCGACGACGGCCGACGCCGCGTCGTCCACGTGGACCGACGACACGAACGCGCCGGCACGGCCCGGCAGCGGCGAGACGCCCCGGCGCACGATGCGGAGCATGTCGCGCGACGCGGCCGAGTCCGGCCCGTAGAACAGGCCGAAGCGGAGCACGACGGCCGCGCGGCCGGGCCCGGTGAAGGCGAGCGCGTGCCGCTCGGCGCGGAGCGCTGTCCGGTTGTAGCGCGCCGGCTGGACAGGCGAGGCCGCGTCCAGCCAGGCGTCGCCGCCGTCGGCGAGCATCGGAGCGAACGACTCCTGCACGAGCCGGACCGCGCCGGCGGCGCGGGCGGCGTCCGCGAGCACGGCCGAGGCGTCGCGGCGCAGGCGGTCGTTCTCACGCCACGCGCCGGGCCGCATCATGGCCACCGCCGTCGCGGGAATCCGGGTCGCGAGGTTCACGACGGCGTCGTGTCCCTCCGCGGCGCGCGCGACGGCGGCGCGGTCGAAGAGGTCGACGTCGACCGGCGTCGCGCCCTGCGCGCGCAGCGCGGCCCGCTTCTCGGGCGTCCGCCCGACGGCCGTCACGCGGTGCCCCGCGGCGACGAGCAGCGGGACGGCGCGGCGGCCGACGATGCCCGTCGCGCCCGTCAGAAGCACGTTCATCGGAGCCGTGGGTGGGGGTCGGGCGAGAATACGGCGGGCGGCCCGACGCTGTGAACCCGGCGTGCCGCGACGGCGTGCGCAGGGCATGGCCTCTACCCGATCCCCCGGCGAGCGCGGCGACGCCCGCGCCTCGCGCCAGACCGCCGGCTCCCCGACCGCCGCCCGCGGCCGCACGGCCGCCGCGGCGCTGCCGCTGCGCGAGCGCGTCGGCGCGCTGAAGTACCTGCCGCCGCTGTTCCGCCTCGTCTGGGCGACGAGCCCGCTGCTCACGGCCGCGAGCGTCACGCTGCGCCTCGTCCGCGCGTTCGTGCCCGTGGCCATGCTCTACGTCGGCAAGCTCGTCGTGGACGAGGTCGTGCGCGTCGCCGCCGTGGGCGAGCTCTCCGGCGCGTTCGCGCTCGCCGCGTGGACGTCCGGCCCGCTCGCATACCTCGCGGCCCTGCTGCTCGCCGAGTTCGGCCTCGCCCTGCTCTCGGACCTGCTCAGCCGCGCGACGGCCCTCTGCGACTCGCTCCTCGGCGACCTGTTCACCAACGAGACGTCCGTGCGCCTGATGGAGCACGCGGCCGCCTTGGACCTCGCCCACTTCGAGGACGCCGACTTCTACGACAAGCTCGAGCGCGCGCGCCGCCAGACGACCGGCCGCATGGTGCTCCTGAGCCAGGTCTTCGGGCAGGCGCAGGACGTCATCACCGTCGCGACGCTCGGCGTCGGGCTCGTCGCCTACGCGCCCGCCCTGCTGCTGCTGCTCGCGCTCGCGCTCGTGCCGGCCTTCCTCGGCGAGGCGCACTTCAACGCGCAGTCGTACTCGCTCACCTACGCCTGGACGCCCGAGCGGCGCGAGCTGGACTACCTCCGCCACGCCGGAGCGTCGGACGAGACGGCCAAGGAGGTCAAGGTCTTCGGCCTCAACCGCTACCTCACCGACCGCTACCGCGCGCTCGCGGACCAGTTCTACGCCGCCAACCGGACGCTCGCCGTGCGCCGCGCGTCGTGGGGCGCGCTGCTCTCGGCCGTCGGCTCGCTCGGCTACTACGCCGCCTACGCGGCGATCCTCTACCGGACCGCCACGGGCGCGTTCTCGCTCGGCGACCTGACGTTCCTCGCGGGCTCGTTCCAGCGCATGCGCTCGCTCCTCGAAGGGCTGCTCTCGAGCTTCTCGTCCGTCGCCGGGCAGGCGCTCTACCTCGCCGACCTGTTCGAGTTTTTCGACATCGAGCCGTCCGTCGTCTCAGTGCCCGGCGCGCGGCCCGTGCCCGAGCCCATCCGCGAGGGCTTCGTGTTCGAAGACGTCGGCTTCCGCTACCCCGGCTCGGCGTCGTGGGCCGTGCGCGGGCTGTCGTTCACGCTGCGCGCGGGCGAGGCGCTCGCGCTCGTCGGCGAGAACGGGGCCGGCAAGACGACGCTCGTCAAGCTGCTCGCGCGCCTCTACGACCCCGACGAGGGCCGCATCCTGCTCGACGGCGTCGACCTGCGCGAGATCGACCTCGCCTCGCTCCGCGCGGCCGTCGGCGTCATCTTCCAGGACTTCGTCCGCTACCACCTCACGGCCGCCGAGAACATCGCGGTCGGGCGCATCGAGGCGCGCACGGACCGGCCGCGCATCGAGACGGCCGCCGAGCGCTCGCTCGCCGACACCGTCGTGGCCGGCCTGCCGGAGGGCTACGAGCAGACGCTCGGCAAGCGCTTCAAGACCGGCGTCGACCTCTCGGGCGGGCAGTGGCAGAAGGTGGCCCTCGCCCGGGCCTACATGCGCGACGCGCAGCTGCTGATCCTCGACGAGCCCACGGCCGCGCTCGACGCCCGCGCCGAGGCCGAGGTCTTCGCGCGCTTCAAGGACCTCACGGCCGGCAAGACGGCCGTGCTCATCTCGCACCGCTTCTCGACGGTCCGCATGGCGGACCGCATCCTGGTCCTCGCGCCCGGCCCGGCCGCGGAGGGCGGCGGCGGGCGCGTCGCCGAGATCGGCACGCACGACGCGCTGCTCGCGCTCGGCGGGACCTACGCCGAGCTCTTCCGCTTGCAGGCCGCCGGCTACCGCTGAGCCGCGAGCAGCGCGCCGACGCGGGCGCGGACGCGCTGCGCGATCTCGGCCGTCCGCCGGCCGTCCGCCTCGTCCGGCTCGAACAGGTCATCCGGGTACCGCGACGTCACGGCGAAGGATGCCAGCACGCGGCAGTCCGCTTCGAGGTCGGCGAGGGCCGGCTCGTACTCGGCGCACCGTGCGAGCAGCGCGATGAGATCGTGCGTCTTCGGCGGAGCAGACCCGGCACGGATCAGCACCGCCTTCAGCAACTTCTCGGCGGCCTGCTGTGCATGGAAGCAGACCGTGTCCCACGGCACGTCGGCCGCGGCGAGATTGTTGGCGACGTTGAGCAGGTCGTTGTCGGCCTTGGCGAGCCACGCCGCGACGTGCGGCTCAAGCACGCTCATAGAGGACGCGCCCGCTCGCCTCGATTTCGTTGAGCAGGCTCGTCGGGACGCGGCGCAGGCGGGCCACCTCAGCCGGTGTGTACACGACGACGTCGAGCGGCCACGGCCGGAGCCCGAACACGGCGAGCACGTCCGCGACCCGCTCCGGCGGCCGCCGGTCCGTCTCCATCTCGACAAACAGGTCCGTGTCGCCGGGGGCGTCCTCACCGCGCGCGCGGCTGCCGAACAGCACGACGCGCGTCGGAGCGAGGCGCTCGACGATCCGGCGCGCGAGCGCGTCGACGTCGGGCGGGCGCCGCGTCTGCGGAAGCGTGTGGGTCGGCATCTGCGTCGGGATGTAGCGGCCAAGATAGGGCGCGGGCGCGTCGCCGAGGTCGGCACGCACGACGCGCTGCTCGCGCTCGGCGGGACCTACGCCGAGCTCTTCCGCTTGCAGGCCGCCGGCTACCGCTGAGCGCCCGTGGACCGGGCACCGAGTCCGCTCCACCGCTCGCTGCGCTACCGCCTAGCGCCGTTCCTCCTCGTCGGCCGTCCCGTCGCCGCGGACGCGCGGGTTGGCCTTGAGGTCGTCGTCCATCGTGCGCCCGACGTAGCCGTGGCCGGCCTCGGAGACACGCGCGCCGTCGGTGTCGGGCGTCGAGACGGTCGTCTGGGTGACGCCGGCGGCGTCGATGGCGGGGCTGGTCTGGTCCTGCTCGGGGGCGTGCGGGTCGACGGTCATGGCAGCATGGGGAGAGCCCGGCCGGGGCGTTCCGGCCGGGCTCGGGCAACCGCCTGTGCGGCGCGCGGTTCCTACCGCCGCACCACGCGGACTGTGGCCGCGCCTGCCGGGCCCTCGGCGCGGACGACGTAGACGCCGGCCGCGAGGCTACGGCCGTCGAGGCGGAACGCGCGCGCGCCGGCCGCGAGCGGGCCGTCGTGGAGGACGGCCACACAGCGGCCGAGCGCGTCGTAGACCGCGACGCGCGCCGCGCCCGGCGCGTCGAGCGTGAGCGTGAGCGCCGCCCCGTCCCCGAACGGGTTCGGGGCG
>JAYWIE010000318.1:0-3037 GCA_043789155.1 Rubricoccaceae bacterium
GGCCGCCCGAGAGCTGGGCGACGGGCCGCGGGCCGGCCCCGGCGAGGTCCACGCGGCGCAGCGCCGCCTCGGCGCGCTCGGCCGCCTGCGCGCGCGGCACGCCGCGCACAGTCAGGCCGTAGGCGACGTTCTCGCCGACGGTCATCGTCGGGAAGAGGGCGTAGCTCTGGAAGACCATGGCCGTCGGGCGCTTCTGCGGCGGCAGGCGCGTGACGTCGCGGCCGCCCATCGAGACCGTCCCCGAGTCGGGCGTCTCGAAGCCGGCGACGAGGCGCAGCAGCGTCGTCTTGCCGCAGCCCGAGGGCCCGAGCAGCGACACGAACGCGCCCGGCGCGACGCTCACCGAGACGCCGCGGAGGGCCTCGACCGGCGCGACGCCGCGCCGGCCCGCGTACGTCTTCGTCACCGCGGCGACGTCGACGCCGACGCCGGTCGTCGGGGCGGTCATCGCGGCGGTCCGGTCGGGACATGCCGGGTACCGACGGCCGACGTGCGCCGGGTGCCGATGGCCGGTATGCGCCGGTGGGCGGCCGGCGTGCGCCGGGAACCGCCGGTGGGCGTAGGGCCACAGCATGCTGTGGCCCTACCGAGCGTCGAGGTCGCATCCAGCGCGGTGCCCGTATCCGCGGTGACGTCCCGCACGACGTCTGCGCCCCGCGTCACGCGGACGCGCCGGCGAGGGCGGCCGTGACCTTGTCCGCCGCCTCCTGGAGGCGGATCGCGGACTCGATCGGCAGGCCCGAGTCGCGCAGGATCTGCATGCCCTCCTCGGCATTGGTGCCCTGGAGCCGCACGATCAGCGGCACCGTCAGGTCGACCTTCGTCGCCGCCTCGACGACGCCCTTCGCGACGCGGTCGCAGCGGACGATGCCGCCGAAGATGTTGACGAGGATCGCCTTCACGTTGGGGTCCGAGAGGATGATGCGGAAGCCCGCCTCGACCGTCTCCGGGCTGGCCGTGCCGCCGACGTCGAGGAAGTTGGCCGGCTCGCCGCCGGCGAGCTTGATGAGGTCCATGGTGCCCATCGCGAGCCCGGCCCCGTTGACCATGCAGCCGACGTTGCCGTCGAGCTTGACGTAGTTGAGGTTGGACTTCGAGGCCTCGGCCTCGAGCGGGTCCTCCTCGGCCTCGTCGCGCATCGTGGCGAGGTCCGGGTGGCGGAAGAGCGCGTTGTCGTCGAGGTCCATCTTGGCGTCGACGGCGAGGACGTTGCCCGACGGCGACACGAGGAGCGGGTTGATCTCGGCGAGGCTGGCGTCCGAGGCCTCGTAGGCGGCGTAGAGGCCCGTGATGAAGCCGCGGGCCTGCTTGGCGGCCTCGCCCGAGAGGCCGAGGCCGGTCGTGATGGCCGAGACCTGGTACGGCCGCAGGCCCAGCGCGGGGTCCACCCACTGCTTGAGGATCTTGTCGGGCGAGTGCTCCGCGACCTCCTCGATCTCCATGCCGCCCTCGGTCGAGGCCATGATGACGTTCATGCGGCGCGCGCGGTCCAGCGTGACGCCGAGGTAGTACTCCTTCGCGCCGTCCTCGTAGACGTCGCCGGCGACGAGCACCTTCTGGACGCGCTGCCCGGCGGGGCCGGTCTGCGGCGTCACGAGCTGCATCCCGAGGATGGCCGCGGCCTTCTCGCGGACCTCGTCGAGCGAGCGCGCGAGCTTGACGCCGCCGCCCTTGCCGCGCCCGCCGGCGTGGATCTGCGCCTTGATCACGAAGACGCCGGTCCCGGTCTCGGCCTGGATGGCGCGCGCCGCCTCGACGGCCTCGTCAGGCGTGCTGGCGACGCGGCCGGGCTGCGTCGCGACGCCGTGGGCGGTGAGGATCTCCTTGGCCTGGTACTCGTGGACTTTCATGCGGGATTGGGGGTTGGGGGTTGGGGCGTCGCTTCGGATGTCAAGCTAAGGCTCAGCGCTGATCATTCGTGGGCCGACTGCCACGGGCGACTGGTCCTGACTCGATCTTCCCAAATCCCCAACCCCCAATCCCCGCCCCCCGGTGACCCGCTTCGACTGGCACGTCCTGCGCCGCTTCGCCTCGGCCGCCCTCCTGCTCGTCGGGCTGATCTCGCTCGTGTTCGTCGTGCTGGACTACGCCGAGTACGTCGACGACTTCCTGGACCGCGGCGCGACGGCGGCGCAGGTCTTCGGGACGTACTACCCGCACTACCTCTTCGACATCGTGCGCACGACGTGCCCGCTCGCCGTCTTCCTGGCGGCGATCTACGTCACGTCGCGCCTGTCGCAGTCGATGCAGCTCACGGCGCTCCACGCCTCGGGCGTGCCGCTCGGGCGCTTCATGCGGCCGTTCGTGCTCGGCGGCCTGGCCGTGACGGCGTTCATGGTCTACTTCACCGGCTGGCTCGTGCCGCCGGCCAACGCCGTCGTCGTCGCGTTCGAGAACCAGTACCACCGCGACGCGCCGCAGCAGACCGGGGCCGCGGGCGCGTACCGCCAGGCCGCGCCGGGCGTCGTGCTCGCGGCCGGCTTCGTGGACCGCGCCGAGGGCCGCGCCTACCGCGTCTCGCTGGTCTCCCGCGACTCGGCCGGGGCCGTCACCGGCCGGCTCGACGCCGCCGAGATGGCCTACGCCGACTCCCTCGACCGCTGGACGATGCGCGACGTGACGCTCCGGACGTTCGCCGGCGGGGCCGAGGCCTTCCGCCGCATGGCCACGCTGGACACCGTCCTCGCGCTGCGCCCGGCGGACCTCGCGCAGACCGAGCGCGACGCGGACCGGCTGACGCTGCCCGAGGCGGCCGCCTACGTCGCCTCGCTCCGGCGCGCGGGCGTCACGGACGTCGGCCGGCCGCTCGTGGCGACGTACGCGAAGGTCGCGTACCCCTTCGCCAACCTCGTGCTGGTCCTCATCGCCGTGCCGCTCGCGGCGCGGCGGCGGCGCGGCGGGCAGGCGGCGCAGCTCGGCCTCGGGCTGCTCGTCGCGTTCGTCTACCTCGCTGTGCAGAAAGGCATCGAGCCGCTCGGCTACGTCGGCGACGTCCCGCCGCTCGTCGCGGCCGTCGCGCCGCACGTCGCGTTCCTCG
>JAYWIE010000319.1:0-3013 GCA_043789155.1 Rubricoccaceae bacterium
AAAGATACCGCTAGTGTTCCTGCAGGACGTGACCGGCTTCATGGTCGGCACGCGCGCCGAGCAGTCCGGCATCATCAAGGACGGGGCCAAGCTCGTCCAGGCCGTCGCCAACTCGGTCGTGCCCAAGTTCACGGTCGTCATGGGCAACTCGTACGGCGCGGGCAACTACGCGCTCTGCGGCCGCGCCTACGACCCGCGCCTCTTCCTCGCGTGGCCGACGGCGCAGATCGCGGTCATGGGCGGCGCGCAGGCCGCCAAGACGCTGCTGTCGATCGAGGAGCGGACGCTGGCCAAGCGCGGCCAGGCACTCTCCGACGAAGACCGCGCCGCCCGCCTCGCCGAGATCGAGGCCCGCTACGCCGCCCAGACGACGCCCGTCTACGCCGCGGCCCGGCTGTGGGTGGACGCGCTGATCGAGCCGGCCGAGACGCGGGCGTGGGTCTCGGCAGGCATCGAGATGGCGGACCACAACCCGGACGCCGAGCCGTTCCGCATGGGCGTCATGCAGACCTGACGCCGCACGGGCACCGTACACTCGCGCCGCACACTCCGCCCACACGGCCATGCAAACCGTCCCACTCGCGGACGCCCGGGAGCGTCTCGAAGAACTGATCGACGCCGCGACGCGCGGCGAAGACGTCGTCATCTCGTCCGGCGACGGGTCCAGCGTGCGCCTCACGCCCGTCCCCGCGTCTGCTCGCCAGGCTCGTCAAGGCGGCGGCGCGCGGGGACTGATCGTGGTCGAAGACGGATTCGACGACCCGATTCCGGGCTTCGAGCCTTATATGTGATGCGCCTCCTCCTCGACACGCACGTGCTCATCTGGTTCATCGAGGACGAGCGCCGCCTCATCACGTCTGTCTATGATCAGATCGTAGACCCTGAGGTGGATGTGCTCGTGAGTATCGCGAGCCTCTGGGAGATCGCGATTAAAACCAGTATCGGCAAGCTGACGCTTCGGGAGCCGTTCGAGACGCTCATCCCGAGGCAACTTGCCGCCGAGCAGATCGACGTTCTGCCGATCTCAATGCCGCACCTCGCGGCGCTACGGACGTTGCCGCACCACCACCGTGACCCGTTCGACCGCCTCATCATCGCGCAGGCGATGGCGGAAGGCGTGGCCGTCGTCACGGCGGACCACGCCTTCGCGGCCTACGACGTCGCCGTCGTGTGGGCCTGACCGGCTCCGGGCGTCAGTCGCCGCTGCCGCCGAGGATCGAGCCGAGCAGGCCCGCGCCCGCGACGCCGCCGATGACGCCGCCCAGGCCGCCCATCGCGCCGCCCTGGTCCTGGCGCGAGTACATCCGGCTCGCGGCCACGATGCGGTCCGCGAGGCGCGAGAACGGCAGGCTCTGGAGGTAGACGAGGCCCGGCCCCTCGAGGCGCGTCAGGAACAGCCCCTCGCCGCCGAAGAGCGCGTTCTTGAAGCCGCCCTGGAACTGGATGTCGTAGTCGACCGACTCGGCCATGCCGACGAGGCAGCCCGTGTCGACGAACAGGACCTCGCCCGCGCCGAGCGTCCGCTCGATGATGGTGCCGCCAGCGTGCGCGAACGCGAGCCCGTCGCCTGTGAGGCGCTGGAGGATGAAGCCCTCGCCGCCGAAGAGGCCCGCGCCCATCTTCTTGGTGAACGCGACCTCGATCTCGATGCCCGCCGCGGCGCACAGGAAGGCGTCCTTCTGGAAGAGGAAGCGCCCGCCCTGCGCCGCGAGGTCCACGGCGACGACCTTGCCGGGGTACGGGGCCGAGAAGGCGAGGCGCGCCTTGCCCTGGCCGCCGTGCGTGAACGAGGTGATGAAGAAGCTCTCGCCGGCGAACGCGCGTTTGAGGCCCTTCATGAAGCCGCCGCCCGTCCCGGTGTCCATCTTGATCGCGGCGTCCATGTACAGCATCGCGCCGGCCTCGGCGCGGACCGACTCGCCGGGGTCGAGCTCGATCTCGACGATCTGGAGGTCGTCGCCGATGAGGCGGTAGTCGATGTCGTGGGCAGCCATGGGGGCAGAGGAGGATGGAGGGTGCTGTAAATCTAGACCGAACGGAGGAACGCTCGGCCACCGCGCGGATCTCCGGTCCCCCGACCTGCGCGAAACCGGCCGGGCGCGGGCAGCGGATCCACGGCGCGCCCGCCGGGTTCGTCCGGTCCCTACTGCCGCCATGACCGACTCAGACCTCATCCGCAGCCGCGCCGCCGGGATCCGCGAGGCCATCGCGGTGGCCGCCGCCCGCTCGGGGCGCGATGCCGACGCGGTGACGCTGGTCGCCGTGACGAAGACGCACCCGCTCGAGACGGTCCGGGCCGCGCTCGCGGCCGGGCTCGCAGACCTCGGCGAGAACCGCGTGCAGGAGATGGTCGAAAAAGCAGACGCACTCGGCGAGGCCGCGGATGCCCGCTGGCACCTCATCGGGGCCTTGCAGCGCAACAAGGCGCGCGACGCCGCGCGCGTCGCCGACCTCGTCCACGGCATCGACTCGGTCCGGCTGGCCGAGGCCGTCGGCGCGCGGGCGGTCGAGGCCGGGCGCGTCGTGCCGGTGCTCGTGCAGGTCAACATCTCGGGCGAGGCGAGCAAGTCGGGCGTCGCGCCCGAGGCGGCGCACGACGTGATGGCGGCCGTCGCGGGCGTCGCCGGGCTGCGGCTCGCGGGCGTGATGGGCATCGCCGCGCCGGCCGCAGACGCTGCCGAGGCAGAGCGGACGGTCCGCCCCGCGTTCCGCGGGCTGCGGGCGACCTTCGACGGCTACGCCGGGCCCGGCCGCGCCGAGCTCGCCGTGGTGTCGATGGGCATGAGCGGGGACTTCGAGATGGCCGTCGAGGAGGGCGCGACGCTCGTGCGCGTCGGGACGGCCCTGTTCGGCCCACGCTGATCCGCCGGGCGGGCCCCGGGCCGGCCGTCGTACCTTTGATCCATGCCGTTTTCCGCCGTCATCCTGTGCATCGCCGCCGTGCTCGCGGCCGTCGCCGTCGGCCTCGGCCTCGTGGCGCAGGCGCGCGCTGCGCGAGCCGTGGCGGCGCAGG
>JAYWIE010000320.1:0-3010 GCA_043789155.1 Rubricoccaceae bacterium
GTATCGCGTAACGTTGTGACGTCGCTAACCTTAAACATCAAAATTCAAACCGCATTTCCGATGCTCTCTCTCCTCGCCACCGACCTCGTCAAGCGCTACGGCGACGCGACGGCGCTCGACGTGCCTCACCTGGAGATCCGGCCCGGCGAGGCCGTCGGGCTCGTCGGCAACAACGGGGCCGGCAAGACGACGCTGCTGCGCCTCGCGCTGGACCTCATCCGGCCGACGGCCGGGACCGTCGCCATCGGCGGCGTCGCCGTGAGCGAGAGCGCGGCGTGGAAGCCGGGCGTCGGCGCGTTCCTCGACGCGGGCTTCCTCGTGGACTACCTGCGGCCGGACGAGTACGTCCGCCTCGTCGGCGGCGCGTACGGGCTCTCGGCGGCCGAGTGCGACGCCCGCGCCGAGGGCTTCGCCGCCTTTCTCGGGCCGACGGTGACGGCCGGCGGGCTCATCCGCGATCTCTCGCTCGGCAACGCCAACAAGGTCGGCATCGTCGGGGCGCTGCTGCCGCGGCCGGGGCTCGTCGTGCTGGACGAGCCGTTCGCCAACCTCGACCCCGGCGCGCGGATCGCGCTCGAGGGCCTGCTCCGGGCCGAGCGCGCCCGCGGCGCGACGCTCGTCGTGTCGAGCCACGACCTCGAGCACGTCGCCTCGGTCTGCTCGCGCATCCTCGTGATGGCGCAGGGCCGCGTCGTGCGCGACACGCCGTCCGCGCCCGAGACGCTCGGCGAGCTGCGGGCCTTCTTCGAGCAGGGCGGCGTCGCCTGAGCAGCAGCCCGCCGGACCGCCGGGGCGCACGCTACCTTCACCGACGACACATCCGCGCGCCCCCGATGCCCGAGCCCGTCCCGCCGCCCGCCGGCTTCACCGCCGCCGTCACGCCCGATGCCTTCGCCGAGATGCGCCGCCGCGCCACGGACGACGCCGACGCCTTCTGGCTCGAGCAGGCCGAGCGCCTCGACTGGACCCGGACGCCGACCGAGGCTTGCGACGCGAGCTTCGCCCTCGACGACCTCCACATCCGCTGGTTCGCCGACGGCACGCTCAACGCCTGCCACAACGCCCTGGACCGCCACGTCGCCGCAGGCCTCGGCGGCCGCACGGCGTTCTGCTTCGAGCCCGACGACCCGGCCGACGACGCCCGCCGCCGCGAGATCACCTACGCCGAGGCGCTCCGCGAGACGCAGCGCATGGCCAACGTCCTGCTCGGGGCCGGCGTGCAGCCCGGCGACCGCGTCACGGTCTACCTCCCGATGATCCCCGAGGCGGCCTACACGATGCTCGCCTGCGCCCGCATCGGGGCCGTGTTCTCGGTGATCTTCGCCGGCTTCAGCCCCGAGTCCATCGCCGGCCGCCTCGTCGACGCGAAGAGCGACGTCGTGGTGACGGCGGACCAGGGGCGGCGCGGCGGCCGCACCATCGCCCTCAAGGCCAACGTCGACGCTGCGGTCGAGAAGGCCGCGCAGCGCGGGCAGACCGTGCGCAAGGTGCTCGTCGTGCGCAACACGGGCGGCAACATCCTGTGGGACGACGCGCGCGACGTCTGGGCGGACGCCGCGCCGGGCTCGGGCGACACCGTCTGCCCGTGCCGGCCGATGCCGGCCGAGAGCCCGCTCTTCATCCTCTACACGTCCGGCAGCACCGGCGCGCCCAAGGGCGTCCTCCACACGACCGGCGGCTACTGCGTGTGGACGGCCTTCACGCACGCGCTGAGCTTCGACCTCCGCCCCGAGACCGACGTCTTCTGGTGCACGGCCGACGTCGGCTGGGTCACGGGCCACAGCTACCTCGTCTTCGGGCCGCTCATCAACGCCGCGACGCAGGTATTCTTCGAGGGCGTGCCCACGTTCCCCGACGCCGGGCGCATGTGGGACGTCGTGGACCGCTGGGGCGTCACGCAGCTCTACACCGCCCCGACGGCCATCCGCGCGCTCATGGCACAGGGCGACGCCTTCGTGACGCGCTCACGCCGCGCAAGCCTGCGCATCCTCGGGACCGTCGGCGAGCCGATCAACCCCGAGGCGTGGCGCTGGTACAGCACGGTCGTCGGCGAGGGGCGCTGCCCGGTCGTGGACACGTGGTGGCAGACCGAGACCGGCGGCATCATGATCGCGACGCCGCCCGGCGCGGGCGCGCAGGTGCCGGGCACGGCCGGCCTCGCGATGCCCGGCGTCGTGCTCGAGGTCATGGGCGCGGACGGGACCGCGCAGCACGGCGCGGCCGAGGGCGTCCTGACGGTCGCGCAGTCCTGGCCCGGGCAGGCGCGCACGATCTACGGCGACCATGCCCGCTTCGCGCAGACCTACTTCTCGGCGTACCCCGGCCGCTACGTCACCGGCGACGGCTGCCGCCGCGACGCCGCCGGCCGTACGCTCATCACGGGCCGCGTGGACGACGTCATCAACGTCTCGGGGCACCGGCTCGGGACGGCCGAGGTCGAGTCCGCGCTCGTGCTGCACCCGGCCGTGGCCGAGGCGGCCGTCGTGGGCGTCGAGCACGCGGTGAAGGGGCAGGCGATCTACGCCTACGTCGCGCTCGGGGCCGGCCACGCGCCGTCCGAGGACCTCCGCGACGACCTCCGGCAGCACGTCCGCCGGACCATCGGGGCCATCGCGAGCCCCGAGTTCGTGCAGTTCGCCATCGGCGGGCTGCCCAAGACGCGCTCGGGCAAGATCATGCGCCGCATCCTGCGCAAGATCGCAGCCAACGAGCACGACGCGCTCGGCGACACGTCCACGCTCGCGGACCCCGAGGTCGTCGAGAAGCTCATCGTCGGGCGGCGCAACCGCCCCGAGGACGAGCGCGGCGGCTACGACGGCTAGCCGCCGCGCTCTCCCGCCGCCGGGCGGGTCGCCGGGCAGCAGGGCGTACATCGCCGCGTCGCGCACGGCCCCGCGGCTGACGAGGCGGCTCCGCAGCACGCCCTCGAGGCGCGCGCCCGCCTTCTCGGCCACGCGCCGGCTCGCCGCGTTCGACGGCTCCACGACGATCTCGAGGCGGACGAGCGCGA
>JAYWIE010000321.1:0-3009 GCA_043789155.1 Rubricoccaceae bacterium
GCGCGCCGGCCTCGGCGACGACGAAGTAGAGGCCCGGCGCGAGCCCGTCCGTGCGCACCAGCACCGCCGTCTCGCCCGCCGCGCGCGGCGCGTCCGCCACCGTGCGGACGGTCCGCCCGCGGCCGTCGACGATGCGGACGCGGACGTCCGCGGCCTCGCCGAGCGTCAGGCGGAGCGCGGCGAGGCCGGTCCGGACCGGGTTCGGGTGCGGCGCGCCGAGCGCGAGCCGGGCCTCGGCGGCCGGCGTCTCGCCCGCGGCCACGCTCCCGACGCGGACCGTCTGGCGCGCCGTGTAGATGTAGTCGCCCGACGAGTTGTTGCCGTTGCCGAGCGAGTCGCCGCCGTTGGCGGCGTTACCGGCGGCCGTGAACGTGACCGTCGCCGGCAGGGTCGGCGCAGTCCAGTTGAACGTCCACGACGACTGCGTCGTACCGCCGATGCTGTGCGTGACGGTCCGGTCCGAGCCGAACGTCAGGCGAGTGCGGGCGGCGTCGGTGATCGTCAGCGTGCCGGCTGTCTGGCCGTCGGGCGTCTTCGCGGCGACCTCGAAGCCCTGCCGGCGGCCCGTGGCGGAGCCCGGCGCGGGCGTCGTCGTGTTGACGACGGTGACCGTGACCGGGACGGTCTGGCCGGGCTGGACGGCGCTCGGGACGCTCAGCGAGACGCTGCCGGTGCCGCTGTTGGGCAGGTACGAGTGGTGGCAGCCCGACTGGGAGCACGTCCGGACGCGGCCGTCCGGTTCGAGGTTGGAGCCGTCGAAGCCGCCGGGCGAGCCCGAGGGGTAGGTCGCGGCTGGCTGCGGCGCGGCGAGCACGGCCGCGAGAGCGAGTCCGGCGGCCGTAGCTGGGAGGGCGAGGGCGCGTAGAAAACGGGTCATCGGCGGGCGCGCTAGCGGGCGCGGGCGAGGCGGAGGGTGGTGCGGCCGCCGTCGGCCGTGGCGAGGCGCACAAGGTAGACGCCCGGCGCGAGGCCCGCGCCGTCGACCACGACCGGGCGTCGCTCGCCGGCGGCGACGTCGGCGTCCAGGAGCACGGCGAGCTCGCGGCCGAGCGCGTCCGTAAGCGTCACCTGCACGCGGCCCGAGGCGGCCGGCGACACCTCGACGACCGCGCGGTCGCGGAACGGGTTGGCGGTCGCGAGGCGGAGCTGCGGCGCGGCCGCAGCCGGTGCGCCCTCGGCGGCCGTCGCCGTCGCGACGAAGCGCTGGATACTGCCGTCGGCACTCAACACGTAGAGCTCGCCGGCGGCGTCCTCGCCGAACGCGAACAGGCCGAAGCCGATGGTGGCGATCGTCTGACGCGTCGCGGTCGTCCCGTCGTAGGACAGCTTCCAGAGGTTGCCCGTGCAGTAGTCGCCAAAGACGTAGCGACTGGAGAGGTCCGGATTGCGCGCGCCGCGGTAGACGAAGCCGCCGGTGACGGAGCAGTTGCCGCCGGTGTGCGTGTACTCGTAGACGGGGTCCGTGAAGCCCGTCCGGTCGCAGCCCGTCGACGGGATGTTGCAGTGGCGGCCCTCGGCGACGCGCCAGCCGTAGTTGCCGCCACTCGTGACGAGGTCGATCTCCTCGTACGCGCTCTGCCCGACGTCCGCGCCCCAGAGCGCACCCGTCGCGCGGTCGAAGGAGAACTTGAACATGTTGCGGAGGCCGTAGGCGTAGATCTCCTCGCGGAAACCGCTCGTATTGCCCGCGAACGGGTTGCTCGGCGGGATGCCGTAGTTGAGACCGCCAGCCGGGCGGTCGACGTCGAGTCGGAGCATCTTGCCGAAGAGGAGCGCCCGGTTCTGCGCGCGGTTGCCCGGGTCGTTGCCGTCGCCGCCGTCGCCGAGCGAGAGGTAGAGGTAGCCGTCCGGACCGAAGGCGAGCTTGCCGCCGTTGTGGTTGTTGTAGGGCTGGTTGAAGTTGAGCAGGACGAGGGCTGAGGCCGGGTCGAAGACGGCCGGGTTCGCCGCCGAGCGCGTGTAGCGCGCCAGCACGGTTGTGCCATTGGTCCCGTTTGTGCGGCCCGTGTAGTGGACGTACAGGTAGCCGTTGGTCGCAAAGCTCGGGTGGAACGCCATCCCGAGAAGGCCCTGCTCGCCACTGTTGCGGACGAGGCCGGCGATGTCGAGCACGGTCGCCGCCGTGTTCGTGGCCGGGGTGACGGCGCGCACGCGGCCCGCCTTCTCGGCGACGTAGACGAGGCCCGAGCCGTCGCCGGCGTGCGTGAGCTCGATCGGCTCGACGAAGGCGAGGCCGGGGAAGGCCGTCTCGAGCGCGCCCGTCGTCTGTGCGTGCGGGGCGAGGAGCGGGGCGAGGAGCGCGGCGAGGAGCGAGGCGGAGCGGAGGGTCGTGCGGCGCATCGGCGGCGGAGTGGGTTCCAGTGCGGCGAGTATAGGGCCGTAGCTTGCACGCTGGCAGACCCCGATCGCCCCCGTGCCGCTCTTCCGCCTGTTTTCGTACGCACTTGCGGCGCTCGCCGTCGGCGGCTGTGGCACGCCCGGGACGGCCGCGCCGCCGCTCGACCGCTCCGCGCTGCGCACGGCGTGGGCGTCGTGGACGGCCGAGCGCGACGCGCTCTTCCGCTCGCCGCAGAGCCCGCTGCCCGCGCCCGAGCGGGCGGCCTTCGCCGGCCTGCCGTACTTCGCCTACGACAGCGCCTTCGCCGTGCCCGCCGCGCTCGTCCCGGCCGTCTCGACCGACACCGTCTCGTTCCCGACGTCGACGGGCGAGCTGCGGCCGATGGTGCGCGCGGGGCAGCTCGTGTTCGCGGCCGGCGGGCCGGCGGGCGGGCCGGCCGTCGAGCGGCGGCTCGTGGCGTACACGCAGGTCGGCCCGGACGCCACCGGCGAGCTCTTCGTCCCCTTCCGCGACGCGACGTCGGGCGGCGAGACGTACGGCGGCGGGCGCTACCTGGACCTGCCCGTCGCGCCGCTCGGGCGCTACGCGCTGGACTTCAACCGGGCCTACCACCCGTACTGCGTCTACTCGCCGGCCTACTCATGCCCGCTCCCGCCGGCCGAGAACACGCT
>JAYWIE010000322.1:0-3002 GCA_043789155.1 Rubricoccaceae bacterium
GCCGCCAAGCTCGCCGACGTCCGCGAGGCTTTCGAGGCCACGCTCGGCGGGCGCTACCCCTTCGACTCGGGCAGCGCGCGCGACGCCGCCGTCGACGACGCGCGGACGTTCTTCGCGCCCGGCGGCACGCTGGACGCGTACGCCACGGCCGTCGGCGACAGCGCCTCGCCGGGCGTCCGCCAGGCCATCACGCGCGGCCAGACCATCGGCCGCGTCCTCTTCGGCAGCGGCCCGATGACGGTGCGCCTGCGCCCGGGCCTGCCGACGTACTCGTCGCCCGGCGCGCAGCGCGCGCTCGCCGTCGACGCCGTCGCCCTCGGCGCGCACGGCGCGAGCGGCGTCTACCGCCTCGGCAGCACGCGCTGGATGGACGTCGCGTGGCCCGGCCCGCCGGGCGCGTTCGTGACGGTCCAGCGCCGCGACGGCACGCTCTCGGACGAGACCGAGGGCGACTGGGCGCTCTTCCGCCTCTTCCAGCACGCGACCGTCCGCTCGCGCGGCGGGACCAACTACGACGTCTCGTGGACCTTCCGCGACGGCCCGAACGCGGTCACGGCGCACTACGAGATGATCACGACGACGGCCGACACGCCGCTGGCCAACCCGCGCGCCTTCTTCCAGTTCTCGCTCCCGGCCCGCTGAGCCAGTGGCCAGTGGCGTCGGCTTGCGCCGCCGCGCCAGTGGGCAGTGGCAGACGGTGCTCCTCCTGCCACTGTCTACTGGCCACTGCCCACTGGCCCCCAGCCCCGCCCGCCTGTGCCGCCCGGAGCGCTCCCGCCAGTCCTCTTCGGCAAGCTCCCTGACCGCGGCGACTTCGTCCGCCACGGCGGGAGCCCGGCCCTCGACGCCCTCGACACGGTAACGCAGCGCGCGCTCTGGCCGAGCCTCTCGAGCCATGAGGGCCCGCGCTTCCGCTTCGTCTACAACCCGCCCGGCGGTCCGCACCTGCTCGCCGGCGCGCTCCAGCTTAGCCGCGACCGCGTCGGGCGCGTGTACCCGCTCATCGCAGGGCGGGCGGTCGACCGGCGCGAGCTGGACCCCGCCGCCGCGCCGGCGTGGCCCCTCTGGTGGGGCGGCGTCTTCGACGAGGCGACGACCATCGTCCGCGGGGCCGTAGACGGCCACGCCCCGTTCGCCGACGTCCTCGCGCGCGTCGTGGCCCTCCCCGACGCCCCCTGCCCGGCAGACGCTCCACCGGCAGCCCGCCATGCGACCGCGGCCGCCGCGATTCCGGCCCGAGACCTGTTCCAGCGCCTGCCGGGCGGGCCCGAGCAGGCGCTTCGGGTTCTGCACCAACTCGCGCTCACCTTCAGGCGCACGCCCCGCCCCGGCTACGGCCTGAGCCTCCCACTCCCGCAGCCGTCCGCCGGCGTCGCCCGCTCCGACGGCGTGGCCTTCTGGCTCGCGGCCGGGGCCCGCCTCATGACGGCTCGGCCGCCGTGGCCGACGCTCTTCTGGACAGAAGACGCCACCGGCGTCCCGGGCACACTCGTCGTGTTCTACGGCGGCCTCTCGTCCGCCGCGCTCCGCCCGCTCCTCGTCGGCTCGCCAGACCCCAACACGGTTCTGGCGCTCGACGCCGGCCGGCCCGCCGCGGTGCCGGCGGCGGTCGCGCGGCTCCTCGCCGACCCGAGCGCCTCCGTCGCCGACGTCCTCGCTCGCCTTCACACCCTCGTCTAGGCCACTCCGCCTCTCCCGACTCATGCCCGACGACGCCCCCGCCCTGTCCACGCCTCTGCTCGACGCCATCCGAGCGCCCATCCCGGGCGGCGACCCGGCCGGCATCGACATGACGTACGAGGACGCGTTCCTCACCCTCAAGTCCCTCGTCGACGCCATCGGTGCCGCGTCCGGCGGCGTCGACATCAACGCCATCGTCAGCGGCGCGTCCGAGATCCTGACGGACCGCTCGAAGGACATCAGCGTGGCGTGCTACCTCGCCTTCGGGCTGTCGCGGACGCAGGGGTTCGCCGGCCTCGCCGAGGGCGTCGCGGCCGTCCGAGCCGTCTCGGAGCTGTTCTGGGACGGTGCCTTCCCGCCGCTGCGGCGCATGCGCGCCCGCCAGAGCGCGATGCAGTTCATGGCCGAGCGGCTCAACGCGTGGGCCGAAGGCAAGCGGGCCACGCCCGACGACCGGGACGCGCTGGAGCACGCCCTCGCGGAGGCGTCGGCGCTCCAGGCGTTCACAACCGAGGCCATGGGCGACGACGCGCCGGCCTTCAGCGGCCTCACGCGCACCCTCCGCGAGGCGATCCGCCAGTTGCCCGCGCCTGCCGTGCCCGAGCCGGAGCCGCCCAGCGAGGTGCCCTCCGCGCCCGAGGGGACACCCGCAGCCGGCGGACCCTCTGCGTCCGAGACAGCCGGAAGCACCGCGCCACGCGCCGCGCCGGCTCTGACGCCGGCCGACGCCACGTTCGACACCGTCCTCGACGCCCAGGCGGCCGTCTTTCGGGTCGCGGACTTCCTCCGCGAACAGAACCCGCTCGACCCGACCGCGCGCCTGCTCGTCCGCGCCATCCGGTGGGGCGAGATCGAGCAGGTGCCGCCGGCCGAGGGCGGCCGGACCTACGTCCCCGCACCGCCCGAGCACACCCGAGACGCGCTCGCCGGCCTGGTCGCGGACGGCAACTCGGACCTGACCGCGCAGCTCGGCGAGACCCTCTTTCCCGACCTTCCCTACTACTTCTGGCTGGACCTCCAGCGCATGGTCGCGACGGCCCTGAAGGCGCTCGGCTCTCCGGCGAGCGCGGCTCACGCGGCCGTCGTCGACACGGCCGCCGCCCTCGTGCGGCGTCTTCCCGACCTGCCCACGCTCGCGTTCGACGACGGCACGCCCTTCGCCGACGCGCTGACGCTCGCGTGGCTGGAGGAGATCACGGCGGGGTCGGGCGGCGGGGCTCCGCACGCCCGCGACCCCTCGCAGGACGCCATCGCCGCCGCCCGCGCGCAGGCCGGTGCCGGCGACGTGCCCGAGGCCGTCGCCGCGCTCGTCGCAGGCGCGG
>JAYWIE010000323.1:0-2990 GCA_043789155.1 Rubricoccaceae bacterium
CGCGAGCCCGGCGAGCGCGACGAGAACGGCCGGAAGGAGCAGGCGGGTCGGGAAGAGGCTCGGCATGAGAGCGGGCGGTGTGTGGGCCGACAGGTTCCGGCTCGCGCCCCGGGCCCGCCTGATGCAGCCGCACTAGCCCCGGTGGGGTGATCGTGCCAGAGGTGCCCCGTGGAACCGCGCCGCGCCCGCCGCATTTGGCGCGCCTCCCGCTCCGATGACGCCGCCGGCCGCCGGCCCTTCCCGCTCGCCCGATGACGACTCCCGACGCCGCCGACGCCGGCCTCCGCTACGCGGACGACACGCGCCCCGGCATCACGCGCCGCCGCGCCGGCACCGGCCTCTCGTACCGCATGCCCGACGGCTCGCTCGCCTCGGCGGCCGTCCGCAAGAGGGTCGACGCGCTCGTGCTCCCGCCGGCGTGGACCGACGTCTGGATCGCGGCCGACCCGCGCAGCCACCTCCAGGCGACCGGCCGCGACGCGCGCGGCCGCAAGCAGTACCGCTACCACGACCGCTGGGCCGAGCACGTCAACCGCCTCAAGTTCGACCGGATGGTGCCCTTCGGCGAGGCGCTGCCCGCGCTCCGCGCGCGCGTCGAGGTGGACCTCGCCGGCCGCGGCCTCACCCACGACCGCGTCGCCGCGCTCGCGGTCCGCCTGCTCGACGAGACGCTCATCCGGGTCGGCAACGCCGAGTACGCGCGCACCAACGGCACCTTCGGCCTGACGACGCTGCGCGACGAGCACGTCGCCTTCGCCGGCGGCGGGATCACGCTCGCGTTCGTCGGCAAGAGCAGCAAGGAGCACGCGCTCGCGGTCGCGGACCCCAAGCTCGCCCGGCTCATCCGCGCCTGCCGCGACCTCCCCGGCCACGACCTCTTCCAGTACCGCACGCCGGACGGCGGCACGGCCACGCTCGGCTCGGCCGACGTCAACGCCTACCTCCGCGAGACGATGGCCGACGAAGACGTCTCGGCCAAGAGCTTCCGCACATGGGGCGGGACCGTCGCCGCGGCCGAGACGCTCGCCGCGGCCGACGCCGGCGCCGATGCGGAGAAGGCGGTCTCGGCCGCCGTCAAGACGGTCTCGGGCCTGCTCGGCAACACGGTCGCCGTGTGCCGCCAGTACTACGTCCACCCGGACGTGCTGGACGCCTACCGCGCCGGCGGCTTCGCCGAGCGCCTCGCCGCCGTGGGGGACGTCCCCGAGGGCCTGCGCCCCGCCGAGGCGGGCGTCCTCAACCTGCTCCGCAAAGGGTGAATGGGCGATTAAAGGCGCACGGCTAAAATATTTTTCTTTTCTGACAACTACGGCACTTGGAATACAGCGTGACGCATTCGGACTGAGCTGGTGCCTCCCACTTGTCATCCTGAGCGTCAGCGAAGGATCTCAGCGCCGCGTCGAGATCCTTCGCTGACGCTCAGGATGACAGAATCGGTCCGGCTGCGTCAGGCTGTATGTCATCCCGGACTCGATCCGGGATCTGCCTTTTGTGTCCTCCTACGTGAATAAAAATAAAAAGGCACATCCCGGATCAAGTCCGGGATGACAAGAGGGAGGGTGGCGGTCATTTTCTGCCACCTGCCACCTGCCACCTGCCACCTGCCACCTGCCACCTGCCACCTGCCACCTGCCACCTGCCACCTGCGCTCAGAGCGGGGCGGGTGCGTCGGGCGAGCGCTCCGGCTCGGTTGCTGGCTGGCGGACGGCCTCCCGCACGAGCCGGTCCAGGTCCGGCAGTACGAGGCGCTCCATCGCGAGGTGGACGGCCTCGACCGAGCCGGGGCAGCAGAACAGCAGCGTCGCGACGGGGCCGTCCTCGCGGCCGTAGAGGCCGGCCATGGCGCGCGTGAGCATCGCCGACGCGCCGAACTCGGTGAAGGCGAGCATGCGGAAGAGCTCGCCGAAGCCCGGCAGCGGCTTGCGCACGAGCCGCTGCGCGACCTCGATCGTCGTGTCCCGCCGCGCGATGCCCGTCCCGCCCGACGTCACGACGACCTCGACGCGGCCGGCGAGGTGCAGCAGGACCTCCCGGATCTTCTCGCCGTCGTCGGGCACGATGCGGTAGAACTCGACGCGGTAGCCGGCGTCGTGGAATAGGTCCTTGATGCGCGTCCCGCTCGCGTCGTGGTCCTCGGTCGCGTCGTCGGTGACGCTGACGACGGCGCAGGTGACGGGGCGGTCGCGGTCGTCGGGATGCGTCGGGTCCATGCAATCTGAGAGGAAGTGACGGGCTCAACCCGCCGCGTCGGGGTCCGTTCCGCCGTCCAGCGGGGCCTCGCGCGGGGCCTCGCGCGGAGTCTCCCACGGGGCCGGCGGGGCGGGCTGCCCGAAGGGCCGCGGCGGGTCCCAGCCGTGCCCGCCGAAGGGCTGGCAGCGGACGATCCGCCACAGCGCGAGCGCACCGCCGTAGAGCACGCCGTACCGCGTGAGCGCCTCGACGGCGTACTGCGAGCACGTCGGGGCGTAGCGGCACATCGGCCGGGTCAGCGGCGACACGACGCGCTGGTACCACCGCACGGCCGCGACGAGCGCGCGGCGCGGCGCGAGCCGGACGACCGGCCACAGGGCGGGCCACGTCCCCATCAGTCGCCGGCGACGAGCGTCTGGAGCTTCCACGCCCCGGCGTCGTCGGGGAAGAACGTCGCGCGGTAGCCCACCGGGCTCATCGCGCGCGACGCGGGCACGAAGACCGTCGCGCCGCCGGGCAGGTGGACGCCCTGGTAGCCGCCGGCTGCGGGACCGTCCATCGGCAGGATGACGCTGCCGACGAGTGCTGCGACCGCCGCCGTGTCGGACGCCGCCGCGCGGGCCTCGACCGGGCCGTCGCCCTCGGGCACGATGGCGACGTGCGAGAAGGCGTCGACGCTGTCCGGCCACGCGCCGAAGACGTACGGCACGGTCACGGCCCCGTCCTCGTCGGCGCTGCCGGCCGCGAGGAGGCTGCCGAGGCGGTCCCACACCGCGACGCCCTCGGGCGGTGCGCCCGTG
>JAYWIE010000324.1:0-2974 GCA_043789155.1 Rubricoccaceae bacterium
CGCAGCGCGTCGTCGGTCGTCCGGATGCGGACGCCGTGGACGAACAGCGCGCGGCTGCGGGCGAGCTCGGCCGCGAGGCGCGTCCGCTCGGTCGCGGCCGTGAGCGCGAGCAGGTCGGCGAACTCGAGCCAGCGCTTGGGCTCGGGCGCGGCGTCGAAGGCGGCCTGCATCGCAGCCCGCGTCGCCGCGTCCGGCCCGACCCAGGCCGTGCCGGGCTTGTCGAGGCCCTGCCGGTAGTCCGCCCCGCCGACCGGGACGACGTGGTAGCGGTCCGCGAACTCTTCGGCGATGAACCGCTCGAGGCGGTCGCGGCCGAACTGCCCCGAGACGAAGGCGTCGGGCTCGGCGTTGGACGACGCCGCGAGCGTCACGCGGCGCTCGCGCAGCGCCCGCAGCACGGCGATGAGCCGCACCTCGTTGGCGACGTCGTCGAGCTCGACCTCGTCCAGGCACAGCACGCGGGCCTGCGCTGCGACGCGGTCCGCGTAGGCCTCGGGCGTCTCGGGCGAGCGGAACAGGGCCGACGAGTGCGTGAACGCGCACGCGACGGGCGCGGCGCCCGGCGTCACGGGCGTGTTGAGCGCGTGGTAGACCGCGGCCAGCAGGTGCGTCTTTCCCGTCCCGACGGGCCCGACGAGGTAGATGCCGCTGCGGAGGCCCGTCTCGCGGGCGGGGCCGAGGCCGAACCAGCGCGGCCGGCCGTAGCGCACGCGGACGAGCCGCACGAACGTCCGCGCACGCTGCAGCGCCTCGGCCTGGCTCGCCGTCTGCGGGACGTACGCCGCGAAGCGGGCGTCGTCGTAGCGTCTCGGCGGCGTCATGGCGCGAGAGGGGCCGGGGCGTCGGTGGCCGGGGCGTCCGGGACGGGCTCGGCGCGCGTCGCGAGCAGGGCGGCCGCGACGAGCAGCGCCCCGCCGGCGACGGCCCACGGGCCCAAGTGCTCGCCGAGCACGGCGACGCCGAGCACGGACCCGATGACGGGCTCGATGTTCGAGATCACGCCCGCCCGCGCCGCCTCGACGCGCTGCACGCCCCACGTGAACAGCGAGAACGTCACGGCCGTGCACACGACGCCGAGGAAGACGACGCCGAGCGCCGTCGGGCCGTCCATCGGCGGCGGCGGGCCCTCGCGGACGAGCGCGAGCGGCACGAGCATCAACACGCCACACGCGAACTGCACCACGACCGCCGCGACCGTCCCGAGCCGCCGCGCAATCCGCCGCGAGACGAGCGTCCACGCGACGGCCCCGACCATGCCGGCCGCGCAGAGGGCGTCGCCCGTGAGGGTCCGCCCCGGCCCCGGGCTGCCGACGAGCAGCGCCACGCCGACGGCCGAGACGGCGATGGCGGTCCACGCCGCGCGGCCGGCCCGCTCACCGTCCACGAGCGCCGCGCCGACGGCCAGCAGCGGCGGCGCGACGGCGACGAGCAGGGCCGCGCCCGATGCGGTCGTCCGGGCGAGGCCCTCGAAGCCGAGCACGAACGTCACCGGGCCCGCCAGGAACGCGCCCAGAAGCACCTGTCCGGCGAGGCGGGCATCGGCGGGCCGCGCGTGCAGCGTGCGCCGCAGCGCGCGCCACGGCACGAACGGCAGAAGGACGAGCACCGCGAGCGCGAAGCGCTCGGCGATGAGCCACGTCGGCCCGACCGAGCGCAGCACGAGCTTGCCCACGAGGAACGTCGCGCCCCAGAGCGTGCCGGCGGCGAAGAGGGCGGCGAAGGCGCGCCGCCGCTCGGCCGGCGAGACGCCGGTCACAGCGCGACCCCGAACTGCTCGACGGGCTCGCCGCCGAGCGTCGTCGCGGCCTCGAAGGCGAAGCCGAGGCCGGTCAGGACGGCGACGGACGCCGCGTTGCCGGGCGCGACGAACGCGGCGACGCGGGCCATGCCGAGGCGCTCGCGGGCGTCGGCGAGGACGGCCCGGGCGGACTCGGCGGCGAGGCCTCGGCCGCGCCACTCGGGCAACAGCGCGAAGCCGAGGTCGGCGTCCGGGTGCCCGTCGCGGCGGAGCAGGCCGCACAGCCCGGCCGCCGTGCTCGCCGTGCCGTCCGGGCTGGCGACGTCGACCACGTGCAGCCCGACGCCGTGCTCGCGCAACATCGCTTGCGGGCCAGTCCGGATGTAGCCGTGAGCCTCGTCCAGCGAGTGGACGCCGCGGTCGCCGATCCAGCGCAGCCAGCCGGCGTCGGTGAGCAGCCGCAGGACGAACGGGGCGTCGGCGTCGACGAGTTCGCGGAGCGCCAGGCGCGCGGTCGTGGCGAGGACGCCCGGCGTCGGGTCGGGCGTCGTCACGGCGCGAGCGGGAGCGAGACCAGGTTCGAGAACACGCGCCACGCGCCCGGCGTGAGCGCCTCGAGCTGCCGGTACCACCCGAGCGCGCTGTACACGACCGTCCCCTCGCCGACGCGCGCGAGCAGCAGGCCTGTCGTGAGCTCGGCCTCGCCGGCGTCGCCCATTCGGACGAGCCGCAGCCAGCGCGCGTCGGTGTCCTCGGCCGGGAAGTAGAGGCCGCGCTCCTGCACCCAGCCCCGCCAGTCGTCTTCTGGCCGGATGACGTGCGGGAAGTCGAAGACGGGCGTCGTCGCGTCGGTGACGCTCACGTAGGCGTCCTCCTCGGTCACGCGGTCGCGGCCGAGCACGAGCGGCACGGGCGTCCAGCCGCCGGCCGGCGCGCCGGACGAGGGCCCCGCGTTCCACTCGGCCGTCTTGTGGTAGCCGATGACGACGTGGCCGCCCTGCCGGACCCACGCCCACAGCCGCTCGCGGTGCGCGCGGAGGTCGCCGCGGACGAGGAAGGCGCGGATGTCGAGCACGACGGTGTCGAAGGCCGAGAAGTCGCCCCGCGCGAGCGTGAGGCTGTCGATCTCGGTGAGGGACGCGCCCATCGCGGCCAGCGCGCGCGCGGTCGTGTCGTCGTAGGAGCGGACGAGCCCGACGCGCAGGCCCGGCGCGACGGCGACGTCCGGCAGGACGG
>JAYWIE010000325.1:0-2972 GCA_043789155.1 Rubricoccaceae bacterium
GTGCTCGTCGACGGCCAGCTCGGGGCCGGCCCGCAGACGGTCACGTGGACGGCCCCGTCCGCGCCGGGCCTCTACGTCGCGACGGTCGAGGCCGGCGCGCGCGTCGCCACGACGCGCCTCACGCGACTGCCGCGATGAGGGCCCGCACGACTTGGCTCGCGCTCATCTCGGCGCTCGTCCTCGCGACGAGCGCTGCGGGTTGCGCCGGGCCCGAGCGGACCGCGTCGACGGCCGCCGCGGTGCCGATCGTCTCGTCCGGCCACGTGTCGCTCGACCGTCCGCGCACGCTGGACCCGCTGCTGGACACGCTCCAGGAGCGCACCTTCCGCTGGTTCTGGGACACGGCGCAGCCCGAGACGGGCCTCGTGCCGGACCGCTGGCCGTCGCGCTCGTTCTCGAGCGTCGCCGCGGTCGGCTTCGGCCTGACGGCCTACCCCGTCGGCGTCGCGCGCGGCTGGGTGGGGCGCGCCGAGGCGGCCGCGCGCACGCGCCGCACGCTCGCCTTCCTCTACGACGCCCCGCAGAACGACGGCCCGCACGCGACGGGCACCCACGGCTTCTTCTACAACTTTCTCGACATGGAGACGGGCGCGCGCTTCGAGACCGTCGAGCTCTCGACCGTCGACACGGCCCTGCTCGTGGCCGGCGCGCTCGCCGCGGGCCAGTTCTTCGACGGCGACGCGCCCGACGAGGTCGAGGTCCGCCGCCTCGCCGAGGCGCTCTACGCGCGCGTCGAGTGGACGTGGGCGCAGCCGCGGCCGCCGCTCGTCGCGCTCGGCTGGAAGCCGCCCGGCGAGCCCGGCGGCGGCTTCCTGCCCTACGACTACGGCGGCTACAACGAGACGATGCTGCTCTACGTGCTCGCCCTCGGCTCGCCGACGCACCCGATCGACGCCGCGGCGTGGCCGGCCTACACCGCGACCTACACGTGGGGCGAGCGCTACGGGCAGGAGCACCTCGGCTTCGCGCCGCTCTTCGGCCACCAGTACAGCCACACCTGGATCGACTTCCGCGGCATCCGGGACGCGCCGATGCGCGCGCACGGCCTCGACTACGCCGAGAACAGCCGCCGCGCGACGCTCGCGCAGCGCGCCTACGCGACCGACAACCCCGACGGCTGGCGCGGCTACGGCCCCGACGTCTGGGGCCTGACGGCCAGCGACGGCCCGCTCGACACCACGATCACGGTCGCCGGCGCGCCCCGGGAGGTCCACACGTACTGGGCGCGCGGCGTCGCGCCCGGCGAGACGCGCGACGACGGCACGCTCGCCCCTACTGCTGCCGCCAGCTCGGTCGCGTTCACGCCCGACGAGTCGACGGCCGCGGTCCGCGCGATGCGGACGCGCTACGGCGCGGGCCTCTGGGGCACCTACGGCTTTTTCGACGCCTTCAACCCGACGTACGACCTCCCCGAGTCGCGCCTCCAGCACGGCCGCATGATCGCGGGCCTGGGCTGGTTCGACACCGACTACCTCGGCATCGACCAGGGGCCAATCGTGCTGATGATCGAGAACAGGCGGAGCGAGCTGGTCTGGAGCCTCATGCGGTCGCACCCGGCCATCCGGCGCGGCCTCACGCGCGCCGGCTTCACCGGCGGCTGGCTGGACGCGCCATGACCCCGCGCCCCGCCCTGCTCCTCGCGCTCGCCTGCGGGCTCGCCGGCTGCGCCGCGCCGGACGGCCGCACCGAGGTCGTCTTCTGGGGCATGGGCCGCGAGGGCGAGGTCGTCGGCGAGCTCGTGCCCGCGTTCGAGGCCGAGCACCCCGGCATCCGCGTCCGCGTGCAGCAGATCCCGTGGTCCGCGGCCCACGAGAAGATGCTGACGGCCTACGTCGGCGGGGCCGTGCCGGACGTGGCGCAGCTGGGCAACACGTGGGTCGCGGAGCTCGCCGCGCTGGACGCCCTCGCGCCGCTCGACAGCCTCGTCGCGGCGACGCCGGGGCTGGGCCGGGCCGACGTCTTCGGCGGCATCTGGGACACCAACGTCGTCTCGGGCACGCTCTACGGCCTGCCGTGGTACGTCGACACGCGCCTGCTCTTCTACCGCCCGAGCGTCCTCGCCGCGGCCGGCATCGACGCGCCGCCGGCGACGTGGGCCGAGTGGCGCGCCGCGATGGAGGCCGGCTCCGATCCCGCCGCCGGGCGCTACGCGCTGCTCGCGCCGCCGACCGAGTGGACGCTGCCGGTCGTGCTCGGGATGCAGGCCGGGAGCCCGCTGCTGCGCGACGGTGACCGCTACGGGGCCTTCCGGGGCGACGACTTCCGCCGCGCGTTCGCCTTCCTGCTCGGCCTCTACCGCGACGGCCTTGCAGTCCCGCCCGGCGCGCAGCCCGCCAACATGTACCAGGCCTTCGCCCGCGGCGACCTCTCGATGGTCGTGACGGGCCCCTGGAACCTCGGCGAGTTCCGCAGCCAACTGCCCGACTCGCTCCAGTCCGACTGGGCGACGGCCCCGCTGCCCGGCCCCGACGGCCCGGGCACGTCCACCGCCGGCGGGTCGAGCCTCGTCCTGTTCCGCGGGGCCGCGCACCCCGAGGCGGCGTGGGCCTTCGCGAGCTACCTCGCCCGGCCCGACGTGCAGGCGCTGTTCTACGAGAAGACCGGGAGCCTGCCGGCGCGCATCTCGGCGTGGGAGCGTGCCGGCCTCACCCGCGACCCGCGCACGCGCGCCTTCGCCGACCAGCTCCGCCGCGCCCGCCCGACGCCCACCGTCCCCGAGTGGGAGCGCGTCGCGACGCTCGTCGCGCGCTACGCCGAGGCCGCCGCGCGCGGCGCGATGACCGAGGACGCTGCCCTCGCCGCGCTCGACGCCGACGTGGACGCGCTGCTCGAGAAGCGCCGCTGGCTCCTCGCCCGCGCCGCCGGGACGCGCGCCGCCGGGATGCGCCACGCCGGGACGCGCCACGCCGGGACGCCCGCCGCCCGCTCCACAGACGCCCGCGCCGATGCCTGACGTCGTCGCACCCCGGATC
>JAYWIE010000326.1:0-2969 GCA_043789155.1 Rubricoccaceae bacterium
GGTTGGTGGAACAAGGTCGGCGACCGACCCATCGTCTATCGCCGATGAACGATACGAACGCGCGACGTGTGCCGCAAGTGCCCTACTCGCCGATCGGCGTCAGCCCGGCGAGGATCTCGGCCCGCCGCGCCTCGAGGAACGGCGGCAGCACGACCGTCTCGCCGAGCGTCGCGGCGTCCTCGTCGACGGCGAAGCCGGGGCCGTCGGTCGCGATCTCGAACAGGACGCCGCCGGGCTCGCGGACGTACAGGCTGCGGAAGTAGTGGCGGTCCACCTCGCCCGAGTGCGGCAGCCCGAACTGCGTCAGCCGTGCGGACCACGCGTGGTAGGTCGCCTCGTCCGGCGTCCGGAAGGCGACGTGGTGGACGCCGCCCGCGCCGGGCCGCACGGCCGGCGCGTCGGGCTCGACGGCGACGTGAAGCTCGGCGTGCGCGCCCGGCTCGTGCATCTCGTAGACGTGGACCGTCTCCCCTGCCGGCCCGTCATAGGTCCGCACCGCCCGCATCCCGAGCACGTCGGTGAGCATGGCGTGCGTGCCGTCGAGCGCCGGGACCGACATCACGACGGGCCCGAGGCCGCGGATCTGGAAGGCTGCCGGGACGTCCGTCCCGCTCCACACGGCCGGTGCGTCGCCCAGCCCGCCGTCGTCGACGAGCATGAGGCGCTGGCCCTCGGCGTCCTCGAAGTCCAGCGTGAGGCGGCCGTCGCGGGCGTGGGCCGGCGCGTGCGCGACGCCCGCTGCGGCGAGGCGCTGCGCCCAGAACCGGAGCGCGTCCTCGCCCGAGACGCGCAGGCCCGTGCGCGTGACGCTGCGCGTGCCGGGCGTCTCGCGGCGCGCCGTCGCGTAGTCGAAGAACGTCAGGTCCGTGCCCGGGCTGCCTGCCGCGTCCGCGTAGAAGAGGTGGTAGGCGCGAACGTCGTCCTGGTTGACGGAGCGCTTGACGAGCCGCAGGCCCATCGTGCCGGTGTAGAAGCGCCTGTTGGCCGCGATGTGCGCCGTGATCGCGGAGACGTGGTGGAGGCCGGTGAGGGTCATGGGAGAGTGCGGGCAGTGGGCAGTCGCCAGTGGCAGAGACGACGAAGACGCACCACGGCGCGCCGTGGTCCGCAGCCCCGGTACCTCTCCGGAGCGCGCGCACCTCACAGGTCTTCCAGAGGCCCGTCTGCCACTGGCGACTGCCCACTGGCCACCAGCCCTGCTCCGCTTTCCCCGGCCTCTTCGCGGCCCTGCGCGCGCGGCGTCGGTAGCCTCGGGAAAAGCCCCGCAAGCCCGTGTCCGACTCCCCCACGCCGGCCGACGCGGCCGACGCCGCGCTCGACGCCGCCGTCGCCCGCCGCCGCACCTTCGGCATCATCTCGCACCCCGACGCCGGCAAGACGACGCTGACCGAGCGCCTGCTGCGCCTCGGCGGCGCGATCCACGCGCCCGAGACGACGGGCTCGCGCAAGGGCAAAGGGGCGGGGTCCAGCGACTGGCTCGCCGTCGAGCGCGACCGCGGCATCTCCGTCACCGCGTCCGCGATGCAGTTCGACTACGACGGCCGCGTCGTGAACCTCCTGGATACGCCCGGCCACGAGGACTTCTCCGAGGACACGTTCCGCGTGCTCACGGCCGTCGACTCGGCCCTCATGGTCATCGACTCCGTCAAGGGCGTCGAGAGCCGCACGCGGCAGCTCATGGAGGTCTGCCGCATGCGCGACACGCCCATCCTGACCTTCGTCAACAAGCTCGACCTCGAGGGCCGCGACCCGTTCGACCTGCTCCAGGACATCGAGGAGAGCCTCGGCATCGCCGCGACGCCCATGGCGTGGCCCGTCGGGACCGGCGGCCGGCTGCGGGGCATCTACCTCATCCAGCAGAGGCAGTTCGTGCCGCTCGCGCCGGGCGGCATGGCCGGCGAGCCCATCGACGTCTCAGGCCCCGACGACCCCGTCCTGGACGAGATGCTCGGGCGGCAGACCGCGGAGTTCCGCGCCGACATCGACCTGCTCGACGGCGCGGGCACGCCGTTCTCGCTCGACGCCTACCGCGCGGGCCGGCTCACGCCCGTCTTCTTCGGCATCGCGCGCGGCGGGCTCGGCGTCGAGGCCATGCTGGACACGTTCGTCGAGATCGCGCCGCCGCCGCAGCCGCGCGCCGCCACCGAGCGGACGGTCGAGCCGGACGAGCCGGCCTTCTCGGGCCTCGTCTTCAAGATCCAGGCCAACATGGACCCCGCGCACCGCGACCGCGTGGCCTTCGTGCGCATCGTCTCGGGCCGCTTCGAGCGCGGGCTGAAGGTCCGGTTGCAGCGCGGCGAGCGCGACCTCCGCGTCGGCAACGCGATGCTGTTCCAGGCGCGCAAGCGCGCCGGCGTCGACGAGGCCTTCCCCGGCGACATCATCGGCGTGCCCAACCACGGCACGATCCGCATCGGCGACACGCTCACCGAGGGCGAGCCGCTGCGCTTCACGGGCATCCCGAGCTTCGCGCCCGAGCACTTCCGCCGCGCCCGCGTGGACTCGACGCTCAAATCGAAGCCGCTCGAGAAAGGCCTCCAGCACCTCACCGAGGAGGGCGCGATCCAGCGCCTGCGCCCGCTCGGCAACAACGACCTGCTGCTCGCGGCCGTCGGCCCGCTCCAGTTCGAGGTCGTCGCGGCGCGCCTCGCCGGCGAGTACGGCGTCGACGTCATCCTCGACGCGCAGCCGTGGGCGCTCGCCAGGTGGGTCACCGGAGCCCAGGAGGACCTCGACGCCATCGCGCGCGTCGAGCGCCGCCGCCTCGCCCGCGACGCCGACGGCGACCTCGTCTTCCTCGCCGAGTCCGCGTTCTGGCTGGACCGCGCCATCGAGGACTACCCGCGCCTCAACTTCGTCGCCGTCAAGGAGCACGCCTGAAATGCGAAAGGCAGTTTGGAGTTTGAAGAGGATGGACGTCCTGCCTGCATCTCAGCTGGACTTTGGCCTTTTCGATAGGGTCGACCTGC
>JAYWIE010000327.1:0-2963 GCA_043789155.1 Rubricoccaceae bacterium
CCACCGGCGCGGCGAGGAGCGCGGCCGCGGCGACGGTCTCGCTCACGGCGGCCGAGCGCGCGTGCGGCAGCGCGAGCCCGTCGCCGACGCCGGTCGAGAGCGTCGCCTCGCGCGCCTCGACGTCGGCGAGCAGGCGGCCGGCGTCGCGGACCGCGGGCGACGTCGCCGTGAGCGCGACGAGGCGGCGCAGCAGGGCCGGCTTGTCCGGCGCGTCGAGGCTGACGGAGACGCGGCCGGGGGCGAGCAGGGACGAGAGGAGGCGGTCGGCAGGCATCGGGGCGGGGGGACGCCGCAAGATACCGGGGCGGAGAAAGGCGGGAGGGTGAGAGGACGGGAAGACGGAGCCTCGCGCCTCGCCCCATCCCGTCCTGCGTTCCTGTCCTCCTGCGTTTCTACCGTCCTTCCGCCTTACCGTCTTCGCCGCCGCCTTCGACGGCCCGGATGCGGCCGAGCACGTAGGCCATGTCGGGCGGCAGCGGGGCCTCGAAGTCCATCGCCTCGCCGGTCGTCGGGTGCTCGAAGCCGAGCGTGTGCGCGTGCAGCGCCTGCCGCGGCAGGGCCGTGAGCAGGTTGTGGACGAACTGCCGCCGCGAGCCCTCGGCGGGGCCGTAGTGGATGCGGTCGCCGTCGTACGTCCGGTCGCCGAAGACGGGGTGGCCGAGCGCGCGGGCGTGGACCCGGATCTGGTGCGTCCGGCCCGTCTCGAGGCGGAAGCGGACGAGCGCGAAGTAGCCCAGCGGCTCGACGGTCTCGTAGTTGGTCGCGGCCCACTTGCCGATGTCCTCGCCCACGACGGCGATCTTCTTGCGGTCGCGCGGGCTGCGCCCGAGGTAGGTCTCGATGCGGCCGTCGGCCGGGTCGGGCTCGCCCCACACGAGCGCGAGGTAGCGCCGGCGCGTCGTGCGGGCGGCGAACTGCGCCGAGAGGTGCGCCGCGGCGACGTCCGTCTTCGCGACGACCATCAGGCCCGTCGTGTCGCGGTCGAGGCGGTGAACCAGCCCCGGGCGGACCGTCGGGTCGCCGTCGAAGCGAGGGCCGGCCGTGGCCGTCGAGAGGCCGAGCGAGGCGTCATCCTCGCCGTCCTCGGCGTCGTCCGCGAGGTCGGCCGCGGCGAGCGGGCCCGCCCCGACGTGGTGCAAGAGCGCGTTGACGAGCGTGCCCGAGCGGTGCCCGAACGCGGGGTGGACCACCATCGCGGCTGGCTTGTCGAGCACGATGACCGCGTCGTCCTCGTAGACGATGCTCAGCGGGATGTCCTCGGGGACGATCTCGATCGGCGGCGGCCGCATGAGCCGGCACGCGATGCGGTCGCCCGGCTGCACCGGCGTCGAGACCTTGGTCGTCGTCGTCCCGTTGACGTCGATACAGCCGTCGCGCACGGCGCGCTGCACCTTGGCGCGCGTCGCGTTGGCGAGCTTGTCGGTGAGGTAGACGTCGATGCGGACGGGGGACTGCCCCGGCGGCACGTCGAGCTCGACGAGCGTCTCGACCTTGTCCGGCTCGGCGGACGTCGGGTGGCTGTACGTGGGCATGAAGGGATGCGGGATGTGGGATACGGGATGGGCAATCGGGTGGGGCGGTGCGGCTAACGGAGGGCTTCCTCGATATCCCGCATCAGGTCAGGTCCGGGCTTGCCCGGCGGGTTCACCCGGCCCTATCCCGCATCCCGGACGAAGTCCCGCACCGCGTCGAGCGCGCGCGCCACGTCGGCCTCGCGCGTGTGGGCGTGGGGCGCGAAGCGGAGCTTGCGGCTGCGGAGCGCGGCGTGGACGCCGGCGCGTTCGAGGTGCGCGTGGAGGCCCTCCGGGTCGTCGGGCTCGACGGTGACGATGCCCGAGGCGCGGGCCGGGTCGTCCGAGCCGAAGCGGCGCAGGCCGAGCGCGTCGAGGCCGTCCGCGAGCGCGCGGGCGTGGCCGAGGACGGCGGCTTCGATGACGTCCGGCGTGACGTCCAGCATGGCCCCGATGGCGGCGTCGAGGGCGTAGGCCTGGACCGTCGGGAGCGTGCCCGTACGGAAGCGCGTCGCGTCGGGGTGGAGGTCGTCCGAGACGGCGTCGAAGTCGTCCCAGTCGATGGGCCCGTTGAGCCAGCCGCGGACGGGCACGAGCTTTTCCATCAGCGCCGGCGAGACGTAGGCGACGCCGAGGCCGTGCATCGAGCCGAGCCACTTGTGTCCGCCGGCGACGAGCAGGTCCGGCCGGAGCGCGGCGACGTCGAGCCGGAGCGCGCCGAGGGCCTGGATCGCGTCGACGGCGAACCAGACGCCGCGCGCGCGGCAGACGTCGCCGATGGCCGCGAGGTCAGCGCGGAAGCCGGAGAGGAACTGGACGGCCGAGACCGAGACGACGCGCGTGCGGTCCGTGATGGCGGCGTCGATAGCCTCGGGCGTGACGGTCCCGCCGGGCGAGTCCACGCGGTCCACGACGACGCCCCGGCTCGCCAGGGCGCGCCACGGGAGGTGGTTCGTGGGGAACTCGCAGGCCGGGAGCGCGACGCGGTCGCCGGGCCGCCAGTCCAGCCCCTGCGCGAGCCAGTTCACGCCGGCCGACGTGTTCGGGACGACCTCGACGCCCGCAAGCGGCGCGTTCATGAGCGCCGCCGCGCGCGCGCGCAGGCGCTCGATGCGCGCGAGGTCGTCAGGGAAGTTGTTGGGCGAGCGCCCGGGGACGCGCGCGGCGTGGCCGGCGAGGACGTCCGTGGCGGCGTCGAGGGCGGGCTGGCCGAGCACGCCCGTCGCGGCGTGGTCCAGGTAGGCGACGTCCGGCGGGAGGCGGAAGAGGTCGCGGTAGGCGTCGAGGGTCACGGCGGAGGCGAGAGCGTCGGGGGCAAGATCGCGGTCCGCGCCCGTCCGCGCCGCCGCACTGCGTTCACGCGCGGGGCCCGGCCGCGCGGCCGGCGGGGCCGCCGTCGGCGTCGTCGAGGTGGCGCTCGCCGCGGCGGCGCAGGCCCTGCCCGGTGCGCTG
>JAYWIE010000328.1:0-2962 GCA_043789155.1 Rubricoccaceae bacterium
TCCCCGACGCCCTCCGCGCGGCGACGGCGCACCTCGGACACGGCGTGCTCGACACGCCGTACCGGCCCGGCGGCTGGACCGTCCGGCAGGTCGTCCACCACGTCCCGGACAGCCACGCCAACGCCTACGTCCGCTTCAAGTGGGCGCTGACCGAGCGCGCGCCGGCCATCAAGGCGTACAACGAGACCGCGTGGGCCGAGCTGCCCGACAGCGCCGCGCCCGTCGGCGGCAGCCTCGCGCTGCTCGCGGCGCTGCACGCGCGCTGGGTCGGGTTGATGCGCGCCCTCGCGCCCGAGGACTGGGCGCGGACGTTCGTGCACCCCGTCTCGGGCGAGACGCGGCTGGACCGCGCCGCGGCGATGTACGCGTGGCACGGCCGTCACCACCTCGCGCACGTCGTGCTGGTCACGGGCGGCTGACGGCCTGGGCAACACGCCGTAAAAAGAGGATTTGAGCCGGGTCCAATCTGGCCGATCCCGTACCGGTCTCACACCCGTACCGGTCTCGTACCCGACTCCGTGCGCCCTGCCGCCCTTTGTGTCCTCCTGTCGCTCGCCGCGCTCGCTCCGGCGCGCGCGCAGCCCGTGCTGCCGCTGGATCCGGCGCACCGGGCCGACGCGCTCGCCGGATACGCCGCGCTGCGCACGGAGCCGGGCGGCCCCGCCCGCCGCGCCGCGACGCTGGACCCGGCGCGCCTGCCGGCCGAGTTCTGGCTCCGCGTCCGCCTCCGCTCCGCCGCGGCCTACCCGACGCGCTGGGTGGTGCCGCTCTCGTTCGAGGACGTCGCCGGCGCGCTCGTCCACGCCGACGGCCGGCGCGACACGCTGCGGACCGGGACGCGCGTCCCGCTGGCGGCGCGCGTGTCGCAGGCCGGGCGGCCGGCGGGCGTCCGCTTCGACCTCGCCGCCGGCGAGACGGCCGTGCTGTGGCTGCACGTCCGCCACCGCGCCGGCGCGTACGCCGACGTCGTCGTGCCGCGCCCGGTCGAGGCGGAGGCCTTCCTGCGCGCCCGCCGCCGCGCCGACGTCTGGAACGGCCTGGTGCTGGGCATCTTCGTCGCGCTCGCGGTCTACAACCTGTTCCTGTTCGCGACCTTCCGCGACCGGAGCTACCTCTACTACGTCGCCTTCCTGCTCGCGACGGCGGCCTACTGGACCGTCACGTGGGGCTACGCGACCGAGATGCTGTGGCCGGCCGGCCGGGTCGTCGTGCCGGAGGCGCAGTTCGCCGTGCTCGTGCTGGCGGCCATCGCGTACCTCCTGTTCGTGCGCCGCTTCCTGGACGCGCCGCGCACGGCGCCGCGCGCCGGCCGCGCGCTCCTGGGCGTGGCCGGGCTGTGGGGCCTCGCCGCGGCGCTCGGGCTGGCGGGCATGTGGGACGCCGGGCAGACCCTCGCTGCGCTGGCGGCGCTGGCGCTGCTCGCGACGTCGAGCGCGACGGGCGTCGTCGCGCTGAGGGGCGGCTTCCGGCCGGCGCGCGCCTACCTCATGGCCGCCGCGCCGTTCATGGTCGCCGGGACCGTCTTCTCCGTCATGTTCGTCGTCGACCACGCGCTCGGGGACCTCGCGCTGCCGTTCCTGCAGGCGGCGATGGTCGCCGAGGCCCTCGGGCTGGCGCTCGCGCTCGTCGTGCGCGTCCGCATCCTGCGGACCGAGCGCTCGGAGGCTGTCGCCGCGCGCGACGCCGCCGAGGCGGCCCGCGAGGTGCTCCGGGCGGCCAACGACCTCAAGACGCATCTCATCGGCGTCGTCGCGCACGACCTCCGAAGCCCGCTCACCTCGATCGCCGGCGCGGCCGAGCTCATGGAGCTCGAGGCCGAGCACGAGCCGGACCTGCTCGAGCTCGCCGCGCTCGTCCGCACGGGCTCCGCGCGCATGCTCGCCCTCGTCGACGACCTGCTCGTCACCGCCGCGCTCGACAGCGGCACGGTCGCGCTGCGCCGCGCCCCGACCGACGTCGCCGCGATGACCGCCGAGGTCGTCCGGGCTTACGCGAGGCGGGCGGCCGAGAAGGAGCAGACGCTCTCGCTCGACGGCCACGCGGTCCCGGCCGTCGCCGACGTCGACGCCGAGCGCGTGCGCGCCATCCTGGACAACCTCGTCTCGAACGCCGTCAAGTACACGCCGCTCGGCGGGCGCGTCGCGGTGACGTGCGCGGCCGGCGCGAGCGGCCTGCGCGTCGCCTTCGCGGACACGGGCCCGGGCCTGAGCCCGGACGACGCCGCGGCCCTCTTCCAGCGCTTCCGCCGCCTCACCGCCACGCCTACCGGCGGCGAGTCGTCGACGGGCCTCGGGCTCTCGATCGCCAGCGAGTTCGCCCGCCTCCACGGCGGCCGCATCGACGTCGAGACGGCGCTCGGGGCCGGGACGACGTTCACGCTCGTGCTCCCGGCGACGGGGCTCGCCGCGACGGCCGCTCCCGCCGCGAGCCCCGCTCCCGACGCGACGGCCGCGCTCGCCGCGACCTGACGCGCTCAGTTGGCGAGCGCGCGGAGGTGGAACAGCGGGATCTGCGCGCTCAGCGCCGCCCCGTCCGCCCGCTCCATCTCGTAGACGCCGGCCATCGTGCCGCCGAACGTCGGGAGCACGCAGAACGAGTGGTATTCGTGGACGCCGCCCGGCGCGATCGTCGGCTGGAGCCCGACCACGCCCTCGCCCTCGACGTGCTGGACCTGCCCGTCGGCGTCGGTGATGGCCCACTGGCGGCGCAGCAGGCGCACCGCGTCCGGCCCGTGGTTCTCGATCCGCACGAAGTACGCGAACACGAAGCGCCGCGCGAGCACGTCGGACTTGTCGTCGAGATAGACCGGGCGGACGGTCACGCGGACGGTCTCGGTCGTGGCGTCGTAGGTGACCATGGACGGGCGGGGGAGAGGGGAGGCGGTCCGACGCGGCGCGGCGCGGGCGGGGTCCGGCCCGGGCGGTGAATTCGGCCCGGCGGGGCCACCGCCGGTGGCGGGGCC
>JAYWIE010000329.1:0-2961 GCA_043789155.1 Rubricoccaceae bacterium
CGAGCCCGCCCGCGCCGAGCCCGCCCGCGCCGAGCCCGCCCGCGCCGAGCGTGCCCGCGGCGAGCACGGTGCCGCGGACCTCGATCTCGCCGCCGTCGGAGATCCGCACCTCGCGGCCCGCGAGCGGCGTCCCGGACGTCGCGAGCGTCCGGTCGCCGGGTGCCGTCATTGTTACGGTGGACGTCGTCTCGGTCATGCCGTAGCCGACGCAGACCGGCAGGCCGGCCGCGACGGCAGCGCCGAGCAGGGCGGGCGCGATGGCGCTGCCGCCGAGCAGGACCGCCCGCAGGCTCGCGCCGGCATCGGGGTCGTCGCGGAGCAGACGGTAGAGCTGCGTCGAGACGAGCGAGGCGTGCGTCGGCGCGAAGCGGCGCAGGGCCGCGGCCGTGCCCGTGCCGGGCGCGGGGACCGCCATCGCCGCCCCGGCGAGCGCGCACCGCACGGCGACGCCGAGCCCGCCGACGTGGTGCAGCGGCAGGTCCAGCAGCCACCTGTCGCCCGCCCGCAGCCCGACGCGCGCGTTGACGCCGCGCGCGCTGTCCACATGGTTCTCCACGGTGTGGAGGACGGCCTTCGGCGCGCCGGACGAGCCCGACGTGTGGACGACCGTCCAGGGCTGGGAGGGAGGATAGCGGGTTTGGGGGTCTGGGACTGGGTGTTGGGGATTGGGTGAGTTCGGACCTGAGGCGGTGAGGTCGGCGAGAGACGTCTCGTTCACGACGAGGCTCAGGCCGAGGCGTGAGGCGGCCGTGGCGACGTCGGCGGCGGGCCAGCGGGGCGCGAGCGGGACGAGGGCGACGCCCGCGCGGAGCGCGGCGAACAGCAGCACGACGGCGTCGGCGCTCGTCCCGGCGACGAGGCCGACGCGCGTCTCACCCGCGAGCCGGGTGGCGCACGCTGCGACGCGGGCGTCGAGGTCGGCCCAGGACCAGACGTCGGCGTCGCTCACGACGGCTGGCGCGTGGGGGCGGGCGGCGGCCTGCGCGCGGATCGGGTCCGGGATCGGGTCCGGGGTCACGGCAGCACGGGGCGGGCGAGCAGGCCGGGGACGTCGACGAGCGGGCGGCCGAGCGGCAGGCGCGGGTCGAGGACGTCGCGGGCGAGCCAGCGGTACGTGTCCAGCCCGGCCGCGTGCGCGCCGGTCGCCGCGGCGAGCGCGACGAGCCCGCGCAGCCCGACGCCGCTCTCGAAGGCCGCGCTGATCACGACGCGCGCGCCGACCTCGCGAGCGCGCGCGGCGATGGCCAGCGCCGCGCCGATGCCGCCGACGAGCGTCGGCTTGAGGACGACGGCCGTGGCCCAGCCGCGGACGTGCTCGGTCCCGCCCGTCTGCTGGAGCGTCTCGTCGAGCGCGAGCGGCAGGCCGGTGTCCAGCCACAGCGCGGGCAGGCCGGCGGGGTCCTGGAGCGGCTCCTCGATAAAGTCCAGCGCGACGCCCGCGAGCGCGTCGGCGAAGCGGCGAGCGTCCTCGGGCGACCACGCGCGGTTGGCGTCGAGCCGCAGCGCGACGTCGGGCCCGACGGCGGCGCTCGCGGCGCGGACGCGTGCGGCGTCCGTCAGCACGTCCGCACGGCCGACCTTGAGCTTGACGGTGCGGTAGCCGGCCGCGGCGAGGCGCTCGGCCTCGGCCGGGTCGCCCGAGAGGACGAGCCCGGCGAGCGGGACGGTGACGTCGGGGTCCGGGGCGAACGCGAGCGGGCGGCCGGCGTCGCGGGCCGCGGCGTCGGCGAGCGCGAGGTCGAGGCCGAACCGGGCGGCGGACGGCAGGTCCGAGGCGTCGCCTGCGGCCGCGTCGCCTGCGATGGCCCGCTCGAGCGCGTCGCGGGTCTCGGCGAGGGTCTCGCGCGAGAAGCCGGGCAGCGGGGCCGCGTCGCCCCATCCGACCGCGCCCGCCGCGGTCTCGGCGCGGACGAGGAGCCCGCGGCGCTCGCTCTGCGCGACGCCGCCCCACACGACCGGCTCGGTCAGCGGGAGCACGTACGGATGCAGCGTAATCGTCACAGGGCCTGACGGTATACCGCCCCTCCATCAGTCGCCGACCAACAGCCCCCCCGCGGGGGGCCGCCCGAAGGGCGGGGGGGCGGTTCCGCCACCGGGCAGCCCCCCCCCCCCCCGTCTGCTTTCGCAGCCGGCCCAGGTCCGGGTTCACCCGGCCCGCGGGGGGGCTGTGACGGCGTCCCCCTCACGTCAGTACCCATCCGAGGGCGAACGCGAGCGAGTACAGCATCAGCACGAGGGCCGTCTTGCCAAGAATCGGACCCACTGCTGCGCCGTGCGAGCGTCGCAGCTCGATCACCAGAATCGGCATTGCGACTGCCGCGACGAGGCATGCAGCGAGCGCGCCGGCGTGGGCCGTCGCGCCTGGTATCCGGGCGAGCACGTCGGCCCGCTCGGCCGCGAACGTGGCTACGTCGCGTGACACCAAGCGCTCGAGGTCCGCGAGGCGCTCGGTCATGCCCTGCAGCACCGCGACGCGCTCGCGCGTCACCAGCTGTTGCCAGCCCATCCGGGCAAACAGCGGAGCCCACATTGCGGTTATGAAACACATCGTGAACAGCCCGATGCCGAACTCGCGCCCGAACCGGACCACGAGCGTCCGCTTGTTCGCCACGCGGTCCTGCTCGACGTCACGGACGTTGTTGGCGATGAGGATCGCCGTCGCGAGCGCGCCCGGCCCGAGCCCGGCGACCATCACCCACGTCGGGAGCGTGAGCGCCTGCACGAAGTACGTCCCCCCGACGGCGACGGGGCCGAAGAAGACGAGCACGAACACGTCCGCGAGGCCCGTGTAGGCGAGCGCGTAGCGCCCCTTCGTGTAGCCGTATCCGCTCGCGATCGCGACGAGCCCGAGGGCGAGGATCGGCCAGCCGCCGCGCCAGACGAGGACCAGGCCCGAGGCGAACGCGAGCCCGAACGCGACGGCCGCCGCCACCCGCATCTGGCCGGCCGTGACCCAGCCCT
>JAYWIE010000330.1:0-2961 GCA_043789155.1 Rubricoccaceae bacterium
GCTCGCCCCGCTCGCCGCCACCACCGTGCAGGCGCAGCCGCGCCGCGGCGAGCCCGCCCCGGACCCCGGCATCGAGGCCTTTCTCAACGCGCCCGCCGGCACGGCGTGGATCGACACGCAGGGGCAGGCCGTCGTGCTGGACTTCTGGGCGACGTGGTGCGCGCCGTGCGTCGCCTCGATTCCGCACCTCAACGCCGTCGCGGACTCGGTCGCGGGCCGGCCCGTCCGCTTCATCTCCGTCACCGACGAGCCCGCGGACGTCGTCGCGCCGTTCCTCGTGCGCCGCGCGATCCGCGGCTGGGTTGGGCTCGACGCCGACTCGTCGGCCGCGGCAGCCTTCGGCGTCACGGGCATCCCGCAGACGGCGCTGATCGGCCGAGACGGCCGCCTCGCCGCCATCGTTCACCCGACCGACGTCACGGTCGCGACGATCGACTCGCTCCTGGCCGGCCTCCCGCTCGCCCGCCCGGACCGGGCCGCTCGCTCCCTCATGGACAGCGTCATGGCGACGGTTCGGTCCCGCCCGCGCCCGTCGCGTGCGCTCCCGACCGAGGCCGAGGCGCGCGTCCGCTGGCTCGTGCCCGGCGAGTGGCCGGGCGACCGCTCGGGCTACGGCCGCCCCGTCGAGCCCACGATGCGGCAGGCGCGGTGGACCGGCCCGCTTTGGATGATGCTCCAGAACTCGTGGCTCGGGCCCGGCCCCGAGTCGCCCGGCGGCGTCCGGCCGGACCCGATGCGGGTCGTCGGCCCGGACAGCCTGACGGAGCGCAGCGCGATCATCGACCTTGCTGCGCCGGACGTGCCCGAGGAGGCGTTCCGGGCCTACGCCTTCGAGGAGATCGGCCGCGCGCTCGGCGTCACGATCCGCGACGCCGAGCAGCCGGTGGACGTGCTGCTGCTGCGCCAGAGCGAGGGCGGAATCCGGCTGACGGCCTCGGCGGCGTCGCGCCGGTCGAGCAGCACGGACGGCGTGATCAGCGTCCGCGGCCTGACGCTGCACGAGGTCGCGCAGGCGCTCGAGCGCTGCCTCGAGATGCCGGTCATCGACGAGACGGCCGTTGAGGGGACGTACGAGATGCAGCTTCTGATGGACCCCGCGACGGTTCACTGCGAGCGGCCGGACGCGGCGCAGAACGCGGCCGTCCGGGCGGCGCTGCGCGAGACGGCCGGGCTGGACCTTGTGCCCGAGACGCGGGTGCTGCCGGTCGTCGTGGTCGAGCCGCGGCCGTAGAGCCGCCGGGCGTGATCACACGTCGCGCTCGGCGCGCTTGGCGTCGTCCCAGAGCGCGTCCATCTCGGCGAGCGTCGCCTGCTGCGTCGTGCGGCCCTGCGCGGCGAGCCCGGCCTCGACGTGCCCGAAGCGCCGCGAGAAGCGGTCCACCGTCCCGCGCAGCGCCGTCTCCGGCACCACGCCCCGCATCCGGGCAAGGTTGACGACGGCGAAGAGCAGGTCCCCGATCTCGGCCTCGAGCCGGGCGGCGTCGCCGGCGTCGAGCGCCTCGCGGACCTCGGCCGCCTCCTCGGCGACCTTGGCCCACGCGCCCTCGGCGTCGGGGAAGTCGAAGCCGACGGCCGCCGCCTTGTGCTGCACGCGCTCGGCGCGGAGCAGGGCGGGCAGCGCGGCCGGCACGCCGTCCAGCGCCGACGGCGCGGCCGCGCCCGGTATGCCGGACGCGGCGTCGCGGCGCTCCTGCTGCTTGATCGCCTCCCAGTTCCGGAGCACGTCGCCCGTCCCGGCCGCCACCTGAGCCTGCCCCGCCGGGTAAACCCGGACCTGACGTGATCCGGGGTCGCCGAAGACGTGCGGGTGGCGGCGGACGAGCTTGGCCATCTCGGCCCGCATGACGTCCGAGAGGGTGAACGTGCCGGCCGTCTCGGCGATGTCGGCGTGGAAGAGGACGTGCAGGAACAGGTCGCCGAGCTCGGCCGCGAGCGCGCGCGGCTCGCCGGCGCGGGCGGCGTCCGCGACCTCGTAGGCCTCCTCGAGCGTGAGGTGGGCCGTCGAGGCGTGCGTCTGCTCGCGGTCCCACGGGCAGTCGCGTCGGAGGCGGCGCACGATGGCGACGAAGTCCTCGAACAGGGGCGCGTCGGCCGCGGCGCGGTCGGCGTCCGTCAGGCCGAGGTCGGCGACGTCGTAGGGAAAGGCGTGGACGGGCGGGCGGGTGTGACGGTCGGCTGACACAGGGCGCGAGATATTTTGCGTCGTGCAGGTTACGTCCGGCCCCGGGCCGCGTCTATCCTGCCGAACGCGCCCGACGGCCCCGGCTCACGCCTCGGCCCGAGCGGCTCGCCTGACAGCCGGCCACTTCCGGACCGGCGGATTCATGTACGCGGGCTCCGGCCCGCACCGAGGGCACGCCCTCACATCCAGAAGCCACCATGGCAACGCGAGGCATCAACAAGGTCATCCTGATCGGCAACCTCGGCCAGGACCCCGAGCTGCGGTACACCGGCTCCGGCGCAGCGGTCTGCAACATCCGCATCGCGACGAGCGAGTCCTACAAGGACAAGGACGGCAACCAGGTCGAGAACACCGAGTGGCACACGGTCGTGGCGTGGGCGCGGCTCGCCGAGATCTGCGGCGAGTACCTCAAGAAGGGCTCGAAGGTCTACATCGAGGGCTCGCTCCAGACGCGCCAGTGGGAGGACAAGGAGGGCAACACGCGCTACTCGACCGAGGTCAAGGCGCGCGAGATGCAGATGCTCGACAGCAAGGGCGGCGGCGGCGGTGGCGACGAGTACGACCAGTCCGAGCGCGCCCCGCGGCAGCAGGCCGCGCCCCGCTCCGGCGGCGGCGGCGGGAGCTACGGCGGCGGCGGCAACGACGGCGGCGGCGGCCGGCCGCCGGCACAGCGCCCGCAGCCCAAGGCGGCGTCGGACACCGAGTACGACTTCTCGCCCGACGACGACCTCCCGTTCTGATCCGGCAGGCGGCCGCCTGACGGTCGAGACGGCCCGCGC
>JAYWIE010000331.1:0-2961 GCA_043789155.1 Rubricoccaceae bacterium
GGGGCGAGGCCGCCGGCGTACCAGTCGACCCGCCGCGAGAGGTACATCACCACCGCGAGCGTCACGAGCAGCCCGAGGCTGCCGAGCAGGAGGGCATACTGCTCCTGCTGCAGGAGCACGTAGAAGTAGCCGTAGAACAGCGCCAGCAGCCCGCCGACGAGCCCGGCCAGCCGCCAGCCGCCGAAGACGGCGCGGGCGTAGAGCGTCACGAGCCCCAGGATCGCGACCGCTGCCAGCCCGTACGCCCCGTCGAAGGGCATGTACTCGGCGAAGGCGAGCAGCAGCAGGTAGAACAGCGTCACCGCGAACCCGACGAGCAGGTACTGGACGGGGTGGATGCGCCGGTCGCCGAGGATCTCGACGAAGAAGAACGTCAGGAACGTCAGGAAGACGAAGAGCATGCCGTACTTGGCCGCCCGGTCCGTCTTCTGGTACTCGTCGACCGGCAGCAGCAGCACGACGCCGAACGCGGACGGGCTTCCGTTGGCCGACTCCACGGTCTCGCCGTCGTAGCCCGACACGTAGCCGCCGCGCGACGGCGAACGGCCCGAGAACTCCGTCGGCTGGCCGAACGCGCCCGTGAAGAGCTGCGGGTAGTTGCGGTTGAGGTGCAGCACCTTCCACGACGCCTCGAAGCCCGCCGCGCCCACGGTCCGTGCCTCGGGCAGGAACGCGCCGGCAAAGCTCGGCGTCGCCCATGGCGACGTCAGCCGCACCGTGGTCGTCTTGCCGACGGGCAGCACGCCGAGCTGCCCGCTGCCGTTGAGGTTGAGGGCGAACGCGAACCGCGTGCCCGCAGGCGCGAGGCGGACGGGCACGCTCACGCCCGAGCCGAAGACGTCCGTCGTGGCGATGCCGGGGTCGGCGTCGCGGACGGTCCCGCCCCAGTCGACGCGGACGCCGTCGCGGAGGCCGGCCATGTCCGGGATGCCGATCTGGAGAAAGGCCTCGTCCGGCCGCAGTGACCCGGCCGGGACGCCGAGCGACGCCGCGTCGAGGGCCGGGAACTGGCCCGTGACCGCGAGGCGCGCGTTGTACAGCACGACCTTGAAGATGCCCCGCTGCCGCACCTCGGGCCGCATCGTGCCGCGCACGTCGAGGCGGTCCGGGAAGAGGTGGACGTAGCGCGTCTCGGCCGTCGCCGTCGCGCCCGCGCCCTCGCCCGAGCGCGTCTGGACGGTGTACGGGACCGAGAGGACGGGCCCGCCGAGCGTCTGCTCCTGGCCCCACTGCGCCGAGACCTCGCGCCGCGCGCCGTCCCGCAGCGACTCGCGATCTGCGATGAGGTCGCTGAGCATCAGCATCGGCACGAGCAGCACGAGGATGATCGCGCCGATGGCAGCGACCTTGAACGTGACCGACCTGACGACGGTCGACTTGGGGGCGGCGTCGGCCGCGAGGGCCTGTTTGAGCGAGTCCATGAGGCGGGGCGGGTGGGTGAGGGCGATGATAGGGCTCGGCCCGCCGTGTGGTTGCAAAACTGAAAGAGGTTTGCAAAATAAAGTTGCAGACCGGCGCTGCCCGACGCACGAGCGCCCCGGCAGCCGAAGCCGCCGGGGCGCGCGTCCCTGCCGAGGCCGTGGCGCTACGCCTTCGGCTCGCCCTCGTCGACGACCTCGAAGTCGGCGTCCTGGACCGTCTCGTCGGCCGGCGCGCCGGCGGCTGCCTCGGCACCGTCGCCGGTGCTGGCCGTCGCCTCCTGAGCGCGGTAGAGGTCCTCGCTGGCTGCGGACCACGCCGCATTGAGCTGCTCCATCGCAGACTCGATCTGGTCGCCGTCCTGCGTCTTATGGACCTCCTTCAGCCGCTCGAGGCCCGCCTCGATGGCCGCCTTCTTCTCGGCCGGCAGCTTGTCGCCGTAGTCCGCGAGGTTCTTCTCGGACGAGAAGATGAGCGAGTCCGCCTGGTTGAGCTTCGTGATCTGGTCCTTGCGCTTCTGGTCCTCGCCCGCGTGCTCGCGTGCGGACTTGCGCATGGCCTCGATCTCCTGCTCCGAGAGGCCCGAGGACGCCTCGATGCGGATCGTCTGCTCCTTGCCCGTCGCCTTGTCCTTGGCCGAGACCGAGAGGATGCCGTTGGCGTCGATGTCGAACGTGACCTCGACCTGCGGCAGGCCGCGCGGGGCCGGCGGGATGCCGTCGAGGTGGAAGCGCCCGATCGTCCGGTTGTCGATCGCCATGGCGCGGTCGCCCTGGAGCACGTGGATCTCGACGGACGGCTGGTTGTCGCTCGCCGTCGAGAACGTCTCGGACTTGCGCGTCGGGATGGTCGTGTTGGCCGTGATGAGCGCCGTCATGACCGAGCCGAGCGTCTCGATGCCGAGGTTGAGCGGCGTCACGTCGAGCAGCAGCACGCCGGTGACGTCGCCCGAGAGGACGCCGCCCTGGATGGCCGCGCCGACCGCGACGACCTCGTCCGGGTTGACCGAGCGGTTGGGCTTCTTGCCGAAGAACTGCTCGACGACCTCCTGGATCTTGGGGATGCGGCTGGAGCCGCCGACGAGGATGACCTCGTCGATGTCCTCCTTCTTGAAGCCGGCGTCCGAGAGCGCCTTCTGCATCGGCGGGATCGTGCGCTGCACGAGGTCGTCGACGAGCTGCTCGAACTTGGCGCGCGTGAGGTCCAGCGTGAGGTGCTTCGGGCCGTCCTGCGTCGCGGTGATGAAGGGCAGGTTGACCGTCGTCTGGGACGCGCTCGACAGCTCGATCTTGGCCTTCTCGGCGGCCTCCTTGAGGCGCTGGAGCGCCATCGGGTCCGTCCGCAGGTCGATGCCCTCGTCGCGCTTGAACTCGTCGGCGATAAAGTCGATGAGGCGCTGGTCGAAGTCGTCGCCGCCGAGGTGCGTGTCGCCGTTGGTGGACTTCACCTGGAACACGCCGTCCTCGCCGACTTCGAGCACGGAGATGTCGAAGGTGCCGCCGCCGAGGTCGAACACGGCGATCTTCTGGTCCTTCTTCTTGT
>JAYWIE010000332.1:0-10538 GCA_043789155.1 Rubricoccaceae bacterium
GTCCTCGCCGCGGTGCTCCTGCTCGCCGGCCTCGCGCCCGCGGCGCTCGCGCAGACCACCTACACCGTCACCGTCGCCAACAAGACGGCCGCGCACCCGTACTTCGGCCAGGGCCACCCGACCGCCTATCGCCTCGACGGGGCCGAGGCACCCGCCGTCACGCTCGTCCGCGGCCAGACGTACACGTTCCAGATGAGCAACGTCGGTGCCATCCACCCGTTCTACCTCTCGACGAGCCCGTCGGGCTCCAGCGCGGGGGTCTACACGGACGGCGTGACCGGCAACTTCGCTACCGGCAACGCAACGCTCACGTTCACCGTCCCGGCGAGCGCGCCGGACGAGCTGTGGTACCAGTGCTCGAACCACGACTTCATGGGGTGGCGGATGGCCGTCGTGAACGGCGGCACGCCGTACGCGGCCGCGCTCTCGGGCGCGAACGAGGCACCCGCCGCCAACTCGAGCCCGGCCACGGGGAACGTCACGGCGACGCTGACCGGGACGACGCTCGTCGTCGGCGGCAGCTTCTCGGGCCTCTCCGGGGCCTACACCGTGAGCCACCTCCACCTCGGGCTCGCCGGGCAGGCCGGGCCGGTCCAAGTCAACCTCACGCCGACGGTCGCCGCGGACGGCCGCAGCGGCACGTTCGAGGCCGCGGCCAACACGTTCACGCTCACGGCCGCCCAGGTCACGGCGCTCCAGCAGCGCCGGCTCTACGCCAACGTCCACTCGGCGGTCCGGCCCGGCGGCGAGATCCGCGGGCAGCTCGCGCCGGCCGCGGCGACGCCGTACCGCTCGCTCGTGCGGGCGGCCGAGGAGGTCCCCGCCAACGGCTCCACGGCCACGGGCTCGCTCGCGCTCGACCTCGACGGAACCACGCTCACGGTCACCGGCTCGTTCACGGGCCTCTCGGCGGCGTACACCGTAAGCCACCTCCACCTCGGCGCGGCCGGCCAGAATGGGGCGGTCCAGGTCGCGCTCACGCCGACCGTCGCCGCCGACGGCCGCAGCGGCACGTTCGAGGCCGCAGCCAACACGTTCACGCTCACCGCGGACCAGGCGACGGCGCTTGCCGCGCGCCGGATCTACTCCAACATCCACTCCACGGCGCGCCCCGGCGGCGAGATCCGCGGGCAGGTCTCGCCGGCCTCGTGGACCGCTCTCTACAGCGCGCTCACAGGCCGCGCCGAGATGCCGGCCGGCAACCCGTCACAGGCGACCGGCGGCGTCCTCGTCGAGATCCGGGGCCTGCAGGCCATCGCGACGGGCTCGTTCGCCGGCCTCGGGTCGGACTTCAACACGGCCGTCGGGGCGCACCTGCACCTCGGCGCGCTCGGAGTCAACGGACCGGTCGTTTTCCCGCTCATGCCCGTGCTCGCCGCTGACAACAGGGGTGGGACATTCGAGCGCGCGGCCAACACGTTCACGCTCACGCAGGCCCAGGCCGACGCGTTCGTCGCCGGCGGCTACTACGCCAACGTCCACTCCGTCGACCGGCCGTCGGGCGAGGTCCGCGGCCAGGCGGTCTCCATCGCGACGCGGACCGTCGAGGCGTGGCTCGTCGGGGCCAACGAGGTCCCGGCCGTCACGACGACGGCGACGGGCGGCCTTATCGGCGTCCTCGACGGCCTCACGCTGACCGTCGGCGGCAGCTTCGCCGGCCTCGGGTCGAACTTCAACACGGCCGTCGGGGCGCATCTGCACCTCGGCGCGAACGGGGCCAACGGGCCGGTCGAGTTTCCGCTCGCGGTCGTGCTCGGAGCGGACAGCCGCAGCGGGACGGTCGCGGCTGCGTCGAACGTGTTCACGCTCACGCAGGCTCAGGCGACGGCGCTCGCGGGGGGCGGCTACTACGCCAACGTCCACTCTGTCGACCGGGCCTCGGGCGAGATCCGCGGGCAACTGCTCGCCGCGGCGGACCTCGCGCCGGCCGCGCCGGTCATCACCGCGCCCGCCGCCGGCGCGACGCTCGTCCTCACGGGCGACGACTGGACGCCGGTCGTGATCTCGTGGACCGCGAGCGACCCGAACGCGAACGCGCTCGTCCACACGTGGCAGCTCGCCCGCGACGCCGCCTTCACGGACGTCGTGCTCGCGTCGGGCATCCTCACCGAGACGCGCTTCGAGACGACGGTCGGCGCGGTCGACGCGCTGCTCGGCTCGCTCGGCGTCCCGCCGGGCCAGTCGCTGGCGCTGTTCCACCGCGCGCGCAGCCGCGACGGCGGCTTCGGTGCCAACGGCGCGGCGACGGCGATCACGATCCAGCGCCGGATGGCCGTCGCGGGCGAGGGCACGGCCGACGCGGCGACGGCGTTCGCGGTCGGGCGCACCGCGCCGAACCCGTTCTCGGGCACGACGACGCTCACGCTCGACCTCCCCGAGGCGGCGACGGTGACGGTCGAGGTGTTCGACGTGCTCGGCCGGCGGATGACGCTCGTCGAGGCCGGGGCGCTCCCGGCCGGCCGCGGCCAGGCGGTCCAGATCGATGGGTCGGCGCTCGCCGCGGGCTCCTACGTGTACCGCGTCCGTGCAGACGGGGCGGACCGCGACTACTCGGCGACGGGCCGGATGGTCCGGACCCGGTAGAGCGGCTCCTCGGTCCGGCTGCCACACACCGGCCGGGCCCGACATCCGCGGGGCGCTCTTCTCACGAAGGGCGCCCCGCGGTGCGGACGGCCGGCCCTCTCGGGTGTTCAGCCCTTCACCGCGCCGAGCGTCAGGCCCGAGATGAGGTAGCGGCTGAGGATGAGGAACAGCGCGATGACCGGGATCGAGACGAGCAGCGACCCGGCCGCGTAGAGCCCCCACTGCGTCGCGAGCGACGACTGGAACAGCTTGAGGCCGACCGGCAGCGTGAACAGCTCGGTGTCCTGCAGGACCACGGCCGCCACGACGTACTCGTTCCACGCCGACATGAACGAGAACAGCGCCGTGATGACGAGCGCCGGCGCGGCGAGCGGCAGGATGACCTTGTAGAAGGCCTGCCACGGGCTCGCGCCGTCGATGCGGGCCGCCTCCTCGAGGCTCGCCGGGATCGTGTCGTAGTAGCCCTTCATCTGCCACACGCAGAACGGCAGCGCCGTCGCGGTGTAGATCACCACGATGCCGAGGTACGAGTTGATGAGTCCCAGCCGGACGAGCACGATGTAGAGCGGCAGCAGCAGCATCGTCGCGGGGAACATCTGGGTCACGAGGATGCCCGAGAGCGCGCCCTTGCGGCCCCGGAAGCGGAAGCGGCTCAGCGCGTAGCCCGCCGTCGAGGCCAGCGCGACGCCGGTCACGGTCACGACGAGCGACACGAGCAGGCTGTTGCCGAGCCATTTCAGGAACGCCGTCTCGGTGAGGAGCACGCGGTAGTTGTTGAGCGACGCGCCCTCGGGGATGAGCGCGAGCGACCGCTGGAGCAGCTGGTCGCTCGGGCGCAGCGAGACCGTGATGATGTTCAGGATCGGGAAGATGGCGATAAAGGCAAACAGCACCAGAACGGCGTAGGCCCCGAAACGCGAGAGGACGGTTTTCATAGATCAGCAGGAAGTAGGGGCACAGCTTGCTGTGCCCGCTCGATCAGGATGGCAGACTGCCTCGACCAGAATGGCGCGATTCCCGGTCATCGCATCGTGCCCACGACGACGTCGTAGACGTTGGGCGAGTCAGCTTCGGCGCGGCCACCGCCGTCCTCGCCGGCTGGCCCGCGGCGGACCGGGCGGAAGCCGCCCTCGCCGTCGGCCGCGCCGACGAGGACGGTGACCTTGGTGCCGCGCGGCAGGCGCGGCAGCAAAAGCGTCGGAATGGCGAGCGTGAGCGTGCCCGTGCCCGCGTCGAAGACGCCAGCCGAGGCGACGGTCGCGATCTCGCTGCCGCGCCCGTCCTCGACCGTGACGTCCGTGCCGGCGTAGATCACGACGTCGAAGGCCTCGGTCTCGGGGAAGGCGTAGCGCGCGGTTCGCCCGACGGTCCGCTCGCCGCCTTCGCTCGTGTCGAGCGCGATCGCGACGACGGTCCGGACGTCGCCGGCGGGCAGGGCGGAGAACTCGACGCGGAAGTAGGTCGTCGAGTCGTCGCGGGCGACCTCGAGGTAGGTCGCGTCGAGCGCGCCCGGCGCGACGCCCTCGGGGTAGGTGAACGTGCTCGTCGCGCCCCAGTCGTCGCCGGCGGGGTCGGTCTCGGTGAGGGCGACGGCCGCTGTGGGGTTGTCCCGGCGGACCTGAGCCGGCGCGAGCGCGCGGCGCTCGGCGCGGGCGCGCGTGACCGGGTACTCGTCGCGGACGTCCGGCACGGCGAAGGCGAAGCCGGCCCACGTGTCGGGCGGGGCTGCGAGCGGGCGGGCCTCGACGCGCTCGGAGCCTGCCCCGCCGGGCGAGCCCGGACCGGACCCCGATCCGGGGGCGACCGTCGCCGTCCCGCCCGCGAGGGTGACCGTGAACGAGTCGCGCGCGGCGACGAGCGTGTCGCCGGTGACGGTCGCGAGCGGGAGGGCGACGTCCGTGCCGGCGGCGCGCAGGCGGAGCGTGGCCCCGGCCGGCAGCGCGCCCTGCGGCACGACGGACACCGCGAGGCCGTCGCCGTCGGGCGTGAGGCGAAGCGTGACGCGGCCGCGGCCCATGCGCATGCGGAGCGTCGTCGCGCCCCACGCCTCGGTGAGGTGCGGCTCGACCGTGAGCGTGTCCGGGCTCGCGACCGTCGCGCCGGCGATGCCCTCGACGGCCGCCTGGAGCAGGCCCGCGAGGCCCCACGGGCTCACGGGTGCGCCGCCAACGCCGGGCCGGGCGTCCGCGCCGCGCGGGTTGCCGTCGACGAGTTCAGGAAGAGCGCCGGCCGTGCCGCGGTCGAGCATCAGGTCCGCCTGCGCGGCGAAGAGGGCGGCCGCGGGCTCGGCCCCGCCCGTCTGCGCCATGAGCCCGATGACGGGCCCGGCGAGGCTCGGCCAGACGAGGCCCTCGGTGCGGGCCGCAGGCAGCGCGTAGCCGCCGCGGCTGTCGACATACGGGTGGAAGAGGCTGTCCGCCTGGTCCAGCGTCGCGACGCCGTACGGGAAGACGAGGCGTTCGGCGAGCGGGCGCGCGAGCGCGGCGCGGCGCGCGTCGGGCAGCGCTCCGCGGAGGCGGGCGAGCGCGAGCAGGCCGCCCGGCCGGACGTCCGGGAGCGGCTGCTGGCGGGCGTCGAGGCGGTCGGCGAGGAGCGGGCCGCGCCCGAACGAGGTCGCGAAGCGCTGCGCGAGTACGGCCGACGTGTCGGCGTACCAGCGGGCGTTGGAGCGCTGCGAGACGCCCATGATGCGCGAGAAGTCGGACGCCGCGCGGAGGGCCTGCCAGAGCGCGCCCTGCGCCTCGGCCGGGGCCGCCGTGCGGACTATCCCGCGGGCGGCCGGGTCGCCGTCGAACGCCGTCCCCCGCCCCTCGCGCGTCGTGAGGAAGGCCAGCGTGTCGGTCTGCGCGCCCTGCCGCGCGTCGCGCTCGTAGACGCCGCGCAGCGCGAAGACGGTCTTGAACCAGAAGTTGGGGCCGGACGAGACGAGCGCGCGCTCGCCCGTCGTGCGGACGAGCGCGCCCATCGCGGCGAGGAAGAGCGGCGTCGCCTCGGCCGTCGCGAAGACGGCCGTGCCGTCGGGGCGGACGGCGTCTGGGGCGCGGCCGAGGGACTGGAGGCGGCGGTCGAAGAGCTGCGCGCCGGCCGTCGTGAGCAGGAGCGCGCGGGCCGTCTCCCACTGCCCGGCGGCGAGAAAGGCCGGGACCGTCTCCATGGTGGACCGCGCGCCGGCCGGCTCCTGCCCGGGCAGGCCTGGCATGAGGACCGTCCGGCCTGAGTCCGCGCGGACCACGAGGGCGTCGAGCGAGAGCAACGCCCAGCCGAGCGCGGCGTTGGTGCGGGCGTCGGACGTGGTGACGGGCGCGGACGTGAGCAGCGCGGCCATGCGGGCGGAGCGCGCCTCGCGGAGCGCCTCGGCCTGCCCGAGCGCGGCGCGGGCCTTCGCCGCGGCCTCGGCCGGCGTCCGGCCCGTCGCGACGACGAGGCGGCCGGGCGTCGCGACCGCGATCTCGCCGAGCGTGAACGTCGCCGGGTCCGTCACACGCTCGGGCACCGTCTTGCTCACGCGCGTGAGCCGCGGCCGACCGGCACGTCCCGAGTTGCCCGTCGCGACGACGGCCGTCCACGCGGCGGCATCGGCCGAGTCGGCGTCCGCACGGCCGAAGACGAGCGCGTCGCCCGCGGCCTGGACGCGGTAGGCGTCGGCCGCGCGGCGGTCCGAGGCGAGCGGCCGGAAGGCGACGGTCCCGACCGAGTCCGGGACCTCGACGAGCAGCGCGCCGCGGCCGTCGAGCAGCGTCACGCGCTCGGTGAGGTGCGGCCGCGCGTCGCCCTGGAGCCGGGCGAGCAGTTTCGAGAGGACGCCGCCCGAGTCCGGCGGCGCGTACGCCCGCACGACGGCGTCGGGCCGTGCGACGCCGCGGACGCGGTCGCGCGGCGCGAGGTCGGACGAGTCGGCGTCGAGGTGCCACGTCCACGCATCGAGCACGCGCTGCTCGCCGACGGTGAAGCCGGCCGCGCCGGAGCGGTCCGCGCCCGCGAGCGCGTCGAACCACGCCGCGCCTGCGCCGTCGGTCATGAACGCCGTGCGCGTCTCCGCGAGCGAGTCCGGCACCTCGGCCGTCACGTCGACGGCGAGGGCGGCGAGCTCGGGCGGCCCGTCCTGCGCCAGCCGCGACTCGGGCGCGTCGCCCGCGCACGCGGAGACGCCGAGAGCGAGGGCGAGCAGGGCGAGGCGGCGAAACACAGGGTATAGAGGGTGGCAGGTGAGCACGTGACAGGTGGCGAGGCGCAGACGTCTGATGGTCAGACACCTGCCACATGCCACCCGAACACATGACACTCCTCAGTACATCGGCTCGGTCGCCTTGGTGCGGTTGAGGAAGACCTGCGTGAAGAGGAACAGGACGGCGAAGATCACCATCGAGAGCGCGGCCGCCCAGCCGAAGCGGTACATCGAGAAGGCCGCTTTGTAGACATAGCTCACGAGGATGTGCGTCTGGTCGTTCGGCTCGCCGCCGTTCGAGATCAGCCACACGACGTTGATGTTGTTGAACGTCCAGACGGTCCCGAGCGTGATCGCGGGGATCATGACCGGGCGCAGCAGCGGCAGCGTGATGCGGCGGAACTGCGTCCACGCGCTCGCGCCGTCGACGTCGGCGGCCTCGTAGAGCTCGCCCGGGATCGACTGCAGCCCGCCGAGCGCGATGACCATCATGAACGGGAAGCCGAGCCAGATGTTGGTGATGATGGCCGCGGCGAACGCGTTGAACGGGTCCGTGAGCCACGCCACCGGCGCGACGCCGAGCTTGGCGAGGAACAGGTTGACGGCCCCGAACTCGAAGTTGAACATGCCGCGCCACGTCAGCGCGGTGATGTACTGCGGGACGGCCCACGGCAGGATGAGCAGGATGCGCCACGCCGGCTTGCCCTTGATAAACTTCTGGTGCAGCACGACGGCCAGGAAGACGCCGAGCACGACGTGGAAGAACACGTTGACGGCCGTCCAGACGATGGTGCGGCCGAAGACGCCCCAGAAGGCTGGCTCGGCGAAGACGCTCGCGTACTGCCTGAATCCCACGATGTGCCAGTCGCGCATCGTGTAAATGTTCATGTTGGACAACGAGATGACCACGTTGTACAAGAACGGGAACGCCACGACGGCGAGCACGATGAGTGCCATCGGCCCCATCATGCCGATGAGGAACCAGCGCTGCCGCGCCGCCTCTGACATGCCGCCCGCGCCGGGCAGCGCGCCGTCGGTCATCGGCACGCGCGGCGAGCCCTCGCCGGGTAAGCCCGGACCTGGCTCCGTCGTGCCGCGGCTCTTCTCCCTCATCTCGAGGGCCATCGCGTCGGTGGGGGCGTCCAGCATAGCGGTGAGGAAGGAGGAAGGAGGAAAGAGGAAGGAGTGAAAGGCAGTCAGGGCGGTGCGCTGGTCGCTGACGTCGCCCCTCCTCCCTCCTTCCTCCTCCCTTCAGTTCAGAAAGGTGTCGTTGATGCGCTTCTCGACGTTCTCCTGCATGAGCCGCGCGCCGTCCTCGGCCGAGACCTGGCCGTTCATGACGAGCTGGTACGGGCCCTTCATGCCGTCCCAGATCTGGCGCAGCCGCGGGTCGGTCGGCATCGGGCGCGAGTGCGCGATCTGGGCGAGCGACTGCTGGAGGATCGGGTTGTCGCGCACGGCCGGGCCGTTGCGGACGGCCGTGCGGACCGGGATCGTCGAGAGGCGCGTCGCCATGTCGGTCTGGATCGCGTCGCCGGTGAGCAGCTGCATCAGGCCGAGCACGGCGGGCAGCTTCCACGCCGGCACGCCGGGGTTGAGCGAGTACGACTTGGCGGCAGCCATCGGCTGCGCCCAGAGGCCGGTCTCGGCGTTGAACGGGATCGGGGCGAGCGCGTAGTCCACGCCGGCTTCGCCGTAGCCGGCCCACGACCACGGGCCGTTGATGATCGAGGCCGCGGCCCCGTCCTTGAACAGCGTGTTGGCGGTCTCGTAGTCGGACTCGCGCGGGATGACGTGGTAGCGGTCGCGCAGGTCGAGGACGTACTGGATGGCCCGGACCATCTCGGGCGTGTCCAGCGTCGGGTTGCCTTCGCCGTCCATGACCCAGCCGCCGTAGCTCGTCAGGAACGGGATGAAGAAGAAGGGCTCGGTGTAGTTCCACGTCAGCGCGTAGTCCACCGAGTCGCCTGGGGCGTTGAACCGCGTCCCGAGCGAGTCCAGCGCGCCGAGCGTGCGCGGCGGCTCGGGCAGCAGGCGCGTGTTGTAGACGAACGTGAGGTGGTTGCCGATCTGGTCCGCGACGCCGAGCAGGTGGCCGTCGTAGCGGAGCAGGCCCGTCGAGTCGAAGCCGGCGAGGAAGCGGGCGGGCAGGAGCGTTTCGAGTGGGCGGGCGGTCTCGGTGATCGAGAGCGTCCCGATGTTGTCGGCGGGGCCGTAGAACAGGTCGGGGCCTTTGCCGCCGATGGCGGCGAAGAGGTACTGGTTGCGCAGCTCCTCGGTCTCCTTGTAGAGCAGGACGACCTCGACCGAGTCCTGGCGGGCGTTGTACTGGCCGACCCACTGCTCGAGAAAGTCGCGCTCGGCGGCGTCCTTCTGGTGCCAGATGCGGACGACGGTCGGTTCGCCGGGAGGCGGCGGGCCGTCGGTCGTGGCACAGCCCGCAAGGGTGCAGCCGGCGAGCGCGAGCGCGAGGAGAGCTTTCATTCGAGGTCGGAGGCGACAGGTGCGGCGGGCGGCGGGGCGGCGAGGGCGTCGTCTATCCACGCGCGGGCGGTAGCGACGAGCGGGTCGGCGGGGCGGCCGGCGTCCCGAGCGAACGTAGCCGCACGGGCGTAGCCGCGCTCGGCCGAATCGCGGTCGCCCGCCTGCGCGTGCGAGACGGCCGTCTGGAGCAGCCCGAACAGCACGACGCCGCCGAGGTCCACGACGCCGACGGGCGGCGCGGCAAAGTCGGCCCCGCGGACGCCGCCGGCCGACGCCTCGGACGCGGCGAGGTCGACCGCTGGGGCGTCGGCCGGTCCGGGCCGCTGGTACGCGCCCGCGCTGACGGTCATCGGCGCGACGCGCCCGAAGACCTCGGGGTCCAGCATCAGCGTCCCGACGACGGGCCGGGCGGACGTCGCCCACGTCGCGGCGAGGCCGGGCGCGTCTGAGGCTCGGGTGACCTGGACGTCGGGGCGCAGGCCGGCTGCCTGGAGCGCGAGCAGGGCGTCTGTGTCGGCTGCGTCGGCGAGCAGGACGGCATTCGGCGGGACGGACGCGAGCGTCCACCGGGCGAGGGCGCTCCCCTGCCCCATCGCCGGCGCGGCGAGGAGCAGGATCAGCAGCATGCTGAGAACAGCCCCGCCTCCCCTGTCATTCCCGCGGAGGCGGGAATCCATCGGCATCGAAAGCGGGGTGCCTGGATGCGAACACACCTCGCCGTACAAATCGCGCTCATCAGGATTGGCCTCCCGAATGAGCTTCAGCTTCCACGCGCGGTTCCACTTCTTGAGGCGCGTCTCACGAGCGATGGCGTCTCGAATGTCGTCGTGGCGTTCGAAATAGACAAGGCGCGTCACACCGTGCTCGGACGTAAATCCCTCTGTCGTGCCCGTGCGGTGCTCACCAACACGACGCACGAGGTCGTTCGTGACGCCGATATAGAGCGTCCCGTTCGGCCGGCTGGCGAGTATGTAGACGGTGCCGCCTCGTGTCATTTCGGAAGATGGATTCCCGCCTGCGCGGGAATGACGGTGTATTCAGCGGATGCAATCTCGAAGATGCGCGCGGTGCCGAGACCCATCTGGAGCAGGGCGGCGACGCGCGTCATTCGTGGAGGCCGTTGGGGCGGACGTCCGGGCCGCCGGCCGGGCGGAAGATGACGGCCGTGCGCGCCGGCAGGCGCAGGCCGACGGTCGAGGTGCCGTCCTCGGCGAGGACGAACACGAGGCTGGGGACGTCGGCGAGCGCGCCCGTGGAGGCGAAGATCGGGACGAGCGGCTCGCGCGGCGCGCTGGCCGGGAAGGCC
>JAYWIE010000333.1:0-2957 GCA_043789155.1 Rubricoccaceae bacterium
CCGCCGCCCCGCCGTCGTGCTCACGCCGCGTCCACGAGGAACGTGTGGTCCTGGACGACGGCCTCGAGGAAGGCCTCCGGCTCCATGTCCACAGCCGGCAGGCCGAAGCGCGCCTCGACGGCCGCCTTGGCGCGCGCGGCCATTGCCCGCCCGCGTCGGTCGCGGGCCGAGAGGCGCGTCCGGACGAGGACCGCGCGCAGCGTCCGGACGTCGGCGTCGGTGAGGAGCGCGGCGTCGGGGAAGCGCGGGGCGTAGCCGGGCCGCGTCGCGGGGTAGAGGACCTCGTCGAGGCGCACGCGGCGTCGCACGCGCACGACGGTCGTGCCGGCCGCGACGTCGCCGAGGCGCTGCTGGCGGCGCGTGGCCGAGACCGCCACGACCGCGACCATGCCCGACGTCAGCGAGACGTCGACGAAGCGGAGCAACCACCGCAGCGCGTACTGCCCGAGCGTCGGCTGCGCGCCGTCGAGGCGCGCCACGCGCAGCTTGAGCAGCATCTTGCCCGGCGTCTGGCCCTCGGCGAGCACCTCGAACGCGACGTCGTAGAGCAGCACGGGGACCAGCACGAGCACGATGCCCGCGACGTCGCCCGCGCCGGCGCGGCTCAGCATCCAGCCCATCAGCAGCGCGTAGCCGCCCCACACGGCGAGGTCCGCCAGCCACGCCAGCATGCGGTCGCCGACGCCCGCCGGCGCGAGCGACAGCTCGACGTTCTGGGCCGTCTGGATGAGGAAGCGGTCGTCCATGGGAAGGCCATGCGGGATGGGGGATGCGGGAAGGGAAGATCCACACGAACGGAGCGCCGAGGCGCTGGACGGAACTCGGTCTGCTCATGCCCCATCCCGTATCCCGCATCCCTATTTTCCGCCATGCGCGAATCCGTCTTCGTCCGCCGCCACGCCCCCGACTGGGAGCTCTTCGAGGACCGCCTCGGCGAGGCCGGCGAGGCCGACGCCGACGCCCTCGCCGACGGCTACGTCCGCCTCGGCGACGACCTCGCGTTCGCGCAGACGTTCTTCCCGGGCTCGGTGACCGCGGCGTACCTCAACGACCTCCACGCCGAGGCGCACCGCCGGCTGTACCGCAACCGCCGCGAGGAGCGCGGCCGGCTCGTCCGCTTCTGGACGCACGAGGTGCCCGAGGCGGCCTACGCCTCGCGCCTGCCGCTGCTGCTCGCGCTCGTGCTGTTCCTCGGGTCGGTCGCGCTCGGGGCGGCCTCGGCTTCGGGCGACGCCCGCTTCGCGCGGCTCGTGCTCGGCGACGGCTACGTCTCGATGACCGAGGCCAACATCGAGGCCGGCGACCCGCTCGCGGTCTACAAGGACGCGCAGCCGCTCCAGATGTCGGTCGGCATCGCGCTCAACAACGTCCTCGTGTCCTTCTTCGCCTTCGTCGGCATGCTGACCGTCGGCGGGGCCGTGCTGCCGGGCTTCGCGCTCGGCTCGGCGCAGTCGCTGTTCAACAACGGCGTCATGGTCGGCGTGTTCGCGCACCTCTTCGCCAGCCGCGGGCTCGGCGGGACGTTCATGCGGGTCGTGTTCATCCACGGCGCGCTCGAGCTGTGCGCGCTCGTCGTCGCCGGCGGCGCGGGCTTCGTGATGGGCGGCGCGCTGCTCTTCCCCGGCACGTACCCGCGCCTCGTGAGCTTCCGCGCGGGCGCGCTGCGCGGGGCCAAGCTCATTCTCGGCCTCGTCCCGATCTTCCTCGCCGCGGCCGCGCTCGAGGGCTTCGTCACGCGCCACACCGAGATGCCGCTGTGGCTGGCCGCGGCCATCATCGCCGCCTCGTTCGCCTTCATGGCCGTCTACTACGTGTGGTGGCCGCACCGCCTCGCCCGCCGACTCCCGACGACCGCCCGATGACCGCCCGATGACTGACGCCCCGCTCTTCTCCGACCCCGCGCTGCGCGAGGCCGGCGCGATCCGCGTCCGCGAGGAGCGGACCGCGGGCGACGTGCTCGCGACCGCGATCCGGCTCGCGATCAGCGAGGCGCGGCCGTTCTTCACGGCCCTCTTCGCCATCGTCGGGCCGATGGTGGTCGCCGGCGCGCTCGTGCGCCTCGCCGCCGGGACGCCCGGCGAGCTCGTCGGCACCCTCGTCGACGCCGCGGCCAACCTGCTCGCGACGGCCAGCGCGCTCGGCTTCGCGCGGCTCTACGTGCGCGGCGGCCCGCTCGAGGTCGCCGACGTGTGGGACGAGGCGCGCGGCCTGCTCGGCCTGCTGTTCCGGTTCGTGCTCGTGCTGATGTGGCTCGCGTTCGTGCTGATCATTCCGGTGGCCCTGCTGGTCTCGGCCGTCGGCGGGGGCAGCATGGCCGGCGCGGGCAGCGTGGTCGGCGCGGGCGTGGTCGCCCTCGCCGCTCTGTTCGTCGTGTCGCCGCTCGTGTCGCTCGCCCTCGTCGCCGTCGGTCTGGACGAGATGCGGCCGCTCGAGGCGCTCCGCCGCGCCCGCGACCTCGCCCGCCCGCACCTCGGCCTCGTCGCGCTGACGCTCGTGCTCGTCGCCGGCGTCTCGGTCTTCGCCCTCGTCGTCGTCGGCGGCCTGTTCGGGGCGCTCTTCGCCGCCGGCGTCGCAGACCCGGCGTCGGCGGCGTCGCGGGCGGTCCCGGCGGCCATCGGGACGCTGCTCGTGCTGCCGGTCGGGGCCGTGATGACGCTCGTGTGGGTGGTGCTCTACGGGAGCCTCGTCGAGATGGAGGAGGGCGCGTCGCTCGGGGCCGGGCTGGACGACCTCGCGGGCGTCCTGGACGACCGCCCGGGCGACCGGCCCGCGCCCCACGACACGTCCCGCGTCGACCCCGCCGACGTCGCCCGGCCGCTCGGCCGCGAGCGCCCGAGCGGCGACAGCCCGAGCGGCGGCCGCGACGCGCTGCTGGACGAGCCCGACGCCCCGCCTGCGGACCCGCCCCGCGGCTTCCGCGGCGGCGGCTTCTCCGGCGGCGCGCCGTGACGGCCGTC
>JAYWIE010000334.1:0-2956 GCA_043789155.1 Rubricoccaceae bacterium
ATGACACTTTCCCTTCGACTGATGGCCGCCGGGCTCGTGCTCGCCGCCCCGCTGGCCGCCGCCGCCGCCCCGGGCACCGCCGCCCCGGGCTCGGACCTCGACCGCCTCTCGGGCACGCAGGCCGTGCTGCCGCAGGCCGCGCCGGACGCGCCTGCGCCGGACGCGCTCGCGCCGCCGACCCCGCCGCCGGACGCGCCGCCGGTGCCGCTCGACGGCGGGCTGAGCCTGCTCGCGCTCGCCGGGGCAGGGCTGGCGGCGAAGCGGCTCCGCGCGCGCCGCGCCTGAGAGCGCCTGTTCGTGACGTCTGAGGGCGCGGGGCTTCGGCTCCGCGCCCTCGTCTCGTTTGGCGGCTGCGTCCCGCCGGGGCTGCCCTAGGACCGTTCGTCGGAGTGGAAGGAGGGCATGGCCGATCCGGCGTCGGGATGTCCGTTTGTTTTGTCGGCTTCGGTTCGTATCGTTGGGCCGGTTCGTCATTTGTTCTAACGACCGTCCCGAGCGGCCCCGGCCCCGGCGTCACCACCACGACCCTATGCGATTCTCTACCCTCGGACGCCTCGGCGCGCTCCTCGCTCTCGCCCTGCTCGCCGCGCCCGCGTGGGCGCAGACCTACACGTCCACGCTGATCGCAACGCCGCCGGCGTTCGACGACATCTCGGACGCCACCGGGCTCGCGGGCGGGACGCTGCTGCCGGGGGCGCTGCTGCAGGACCCAGGCCTGACCGTCCCGATCTCGTTCTCGGCCGTCGCGCCGGGCTTCTCGTTCCCGTTCTACGGCGTGAGCCGGCCGAGCTTCCGCGTCTCGTCCGAGGGCTTCCTCTCGTTCAACCCGCAGACGACGTCGACCGCGACCAACCCGACGGCCCTGTCCACGACGCAGCCGAACGACTTCGTGGCTCCGTTCTGGGACAACCTCGCGTTCAACGTGACGACCCCAACGACGCAGGTCCACTACCTGTATGACGCGCCCAACAGCCGCTTCATCCTCCAGTGGAAGAACGCGCACGTCACATCGGCGACGGACTTCACGTTTCAGGCGCACCTCTACCAGACCGGCGTCATCGAGTTCCACTACGGGACGATGACCGGCCCGCAGCTGGCGTCCTACAGCACCGGCGTCGAGAACGCGACGGGCACGTCGGCTACGTTCCAGTTCGCCTTCGGCACCGCACAGACGGTCACCAACGTCGCGTCGAACACGTCGTACCAGTTGGTCTACACCGCCCCGACGGCTGCCCCGGCCTGCTTCACGATCAACACGCCGAGTTCGACAGCCGGCGCGCGCCAGCTCACGTGGACCTACACGGCCGGGGCGCAGACGACCAATGCGGCGCTGTCGAATGGCTTCCTCGTCGACGTTGGGACAGCGGCCGGGCTGAGCGACATCGTGAACGACATGGTCACGCCGTACGCCTACGTCCCGGTCTCGCTGCTCCCGGACCGGTCGTACTTCTACAGCATCACGCCGTACAACGCCTTCGGCCAGCCCGCGGCCTGCACCAACGGCAGCTCGGTCGTCGCGGCGAGCACCAGCACCGTCGCCACGTACCCGCACACCGAGGCGTTCGGCGTCGGGCTCCCGACGGGGTGGACGCAGGACGGCTCCGACTCCGGCCCCGGCGTCACGACCGGCACGGCGGGCACGGGTGAGGACTGGGCCTTCCCGACGACCGTCGGGACGGGCGGCGGCCCGACTGCGGACCACACGACGGGCACGGGCGGCTTCGCCTCCGTGAGCGACCTCTCGGTCGACAACGCGCCGGTCACGCTCGTCTCGCGCCCGTTCAACTTTTCGGCCCTCACCAACCCCCGCGCCCGCTTCTGGGTCCAGAACGGGAGCGCGTCGAGCAATGGCCTCGACGTCCCCATCCTCTCCGTCGACGCGACGACCGACGGCGTCAACTGGACGACCGTCGGCACGCCGGTCTCGACCCAGCTTACGGCATGGACCCAGCAGACGGTCTCTCTCGCGGCCTACGCCGGCGTAAGCCGGGTCTACCTCCGCTTCCGCGTCGCCGAGGTCGGGGCCGGGACCGACAACTCCGTCGGCGTCGACGACCTCATCGTCGACCAGACGCCCACGGCCGCGCCGGACAACGCGACGCTCGTCGCCCCGGCCGACGCCGCGACGGGCGTCGTCTACGGCGCGCCGGTCTTCTCGTGGACGGCCCCCGCCGCCGGGCAGGCCCTCGAAGGCTACCGGCTCCGCGTCGGCACCACGTCGGGCGCGACGGACGTCGTGAACGACCTCGACGTCGGCAACGTGACGTCGTTCATGCTGCGCGCGCGGCTCAGCCCGAGCACGACGTACTTCTGGACCGTCCTCCCGTACAACTCGGCCGGGGCCGCCGCGGGCGCGGTGCCCTTCAGCTTCACGACGGCCGCGCCGACGGCGGTCACCGCCGGGACGCCGTTCACGGAGGCCTTCACGGCCGTCACCGTCCCCACCTTCCCGCCGGCCAACTGGACCTTCTTCGATAACGGCATTGGCCTCGTTCAGTCGTGGAAGCTGGCCGGTACGGCTCCGTCGAACGCGCAGATCACCTTCGAGAACGTGACTGACGGCACGTTCGCCATCGACTACCTCGCGACGCCGGCCCTCGCGCTGCCGGCCTCTGGCGGTACGCTGACGTTCAAGATGTGGCAGACGAGCACGCTGACGTCGGTGTACCGAGTCATGGTGTCGACCAACCGGCAGGGCGTCGCGGGCGACTATGCGACCCTCGCCGAGTGGAACGATACCCAGCCCTGCCCCGGTGCTGCGACCGTCGCAACAGCGTCGCCGGCCACGCCCAACTGCACGGTCAGCCTCGGTGCGTTCCCCAACCAGACCGTCTACGTCGCGTTCGTCCACCAGACGGACAACGGCCGGTCGATGAACATCGACGACGTCACAGTCGTCCCCGGCCCGACGACGCCGCTGTTCACGCTCGCGCCGGCGGCGGCGACCGTCGCGCTC
>JAYWIE010000335.1:0-10511 GCA_043789155.1 Rubricoccaceae bacterium
ACGTGCCCTTGACCGTCGCCCGGGTGACGTTGGCGAACTTGTCGAAGAGCATCCGCTCGCGCGAGTTGCCGAGCGGCAGCACCTGGATGAGGCGGTGCCGCAGGTGCTCGCCGTCTTTGAGGAAGAAGAACAGCGTGTAGAACGTCACCACGAGCAGGAGGACGAACGACAGCGCGCCCTGCCCGACCGCGAGCAGCTGCGAGGCGACGTTGCGGCTGACGGTCAGCGCGGCCTGCTCGATGCCCGTCCGGACCCTGCCGATGTCGATGTTGTAGGCCTCCGCCTGCCGCGTCAGGCGCGGCAGCATCCGCTCGACCTGCTGCACCTGCTCGGTCACGTTGATCTCGCCCGAGGAGAAGCGGCCGTACAGCCCGACGGCCTCGTTGGTCACGGCCAGCCCGATGCCGACGACCGGGACCACGATCAGCAGGAAGATCACGAGCAGCGTCAGCAGCGACGCCGGCGCGCCGCGCCCCCGGAGCGCCAGCCGCAGGCGGCGGAACAGCGGCGCGAACAGGATCGCGAGCACGACGGCCCAGAACACGGGCAGCAGAAAGCCCGCGAGCGTCCACAGGAAGGCCAGCGTCACGAGGGCGACGACGAGCAGGAAGGACCGGTTTTCGAACGACTCGACGCGCATGTGCGGAGAGGAAGAGGGGCCGGCACTAACCCCGCCAATCGGCGCAGGGTCCACCTCATTCTTCACCTCTGTCGCCGATCCCCTTGACACGGCGGCGCGCGGTTCCTATCGTTCGTGCGACGAGTGAGGCCGCGCCCGGCGATCTGTCCGGGGGGACGACAACCGGCGAGACCCACCCGACCTGAACCCCGGCCGGTGCCCTGTGCGCCGGCCGGGGTTCCCCGTTCTGGGGCCCGGCCTCGCTCACAGCCTGAGGCCGACGCGCGTAACCGCCTGGGCTGCAACATGCCAGACGCTGACGTGTGCTGGAGGCCGCACGTGCGGCAGCGGTTGCGGGCGCTCGGCGACGGGCCGTATCATCGGGCGGTAAAGCGCTTTCATCCCTCGCCTGCCCTCGATGAGCACGTACGCGTCCTCCGCCGCCCCCACCGCCCGCGTCTTCGCCACCCTCCCCGACGACGGGTTCACGCTGCTCGGCGACGTCACCGGCTACGAGGTCCGCGGCCACACGCTCATTCTGGACACCGCCGGCGGCGGGAGCGGCCCGCGCCTCGCCGTGTCGCTGCTCGCCGGCGACGTCGCGCGCGTCCGCCTCGCCCCCACTGGCGACTTCCGCGCGGCCGGGCTCGGGGCCGACGCCGGCGAGACGCCGTTCTCCTACGCCCTCGACCCTGCCGCGGCGTGGAGCCCGGCAGACATCGATGTCGCCGAGGCCGACGACACCCTGACCGTCACAACGGATGCGATGCGGCTCGTCGTGACGCGCGCGCCGTGCCGGCTGCGCTTCGAGACGCCCGACGGGCGCGTCTTCCTCGACGACTCGGCCGGGGCCGGCTGGCAGACCGTCACCGACGCCGACGGCAGCGCCCGGACTGAGGTCCGCTGCTGGAAGGCCCTTCAGCCCGAGGCCCGCTTTTTCGGCCTCGGCGACAAGACCGTCGGCCTCGACCGCCGCGGCCGCGCCTTCACGTTCTGGAACGCCGACACGTACGCCTACGCGCCCGAGCAGGACCCGATCTACAAGTCGATCCCGTTCGCGCTCACGCTCGCCCCCGACGGCGCGGGCGGCTGGGTCGGCGGCGGGCTCTTCGTCGACAACACGCACCGCGGGCAGATGGACCTGGGCGCGGCGTCCGAGACCGACTGGACGTTCGGCTGCGCCGACGGCGAGCTGCGATACTACGTCTTCGCGCCCGGTGCGGGCGAGGCCGCGCTCAAGGCCCCGCTGCGGCGCTACTGCGACCTCACCGGCCACAAGCCCGTGCCGGCGCGCTGGAGCCTCGGCTACCACCAGAGCCGCTGGAACTACCACGACGCCGGCTACGCCCGCTGGGTCGCCCACGAGTTCCGCCGCCGCGGCATCCCGCTGGACTGCGTCCACCTCGACATCGGCCACATGGACGGCTACCGCGTCTTCACGTGGGACCCCGAGGCCTTCCCCGACCCGAAGGCGCTCACCGCCGACCTCCGCGCGCTCGGCGTCCGCACGGTCGTCATCGTGGACCCCGGCGTGAAGGTCGATCCCGACTACTTCGCCTACCAGTCCGGCACCGCCGAGGACGTCTTCTGCCTCAACCCGGACGGCACGCCGTTCACGGACACCGTCTGGCCGGGCGACGTCCACTGGCCGGACTTCTCCGCGCCGCACGCGCGGACGTGGTGGGCCGAGCAGCACCGCCGCTACCTCGACACCGGCGTCACTGGCTTCTGGAACGACATGAACGAGCCCGCCATCCTCGGCGGCCGCGACTTCCCGGACCATGTCCGCTTCCGCTACGACGACCGAGCCCTCGCCGGCGGACCGGAGGGTGGGACGGCCGGCGGGCCGGCCGGCGGCACCGACCACCGCGAGGCGCACAACGTCTACGGCCTGCTCATGGCCCGCTCGACCTTCGAGGGCCTGCGCACGATCCGCCCCGACGAGCGCCCGTTCCTGCTCACGCGCGCCTGCTTCTCGGGCTCGCAGCGCTACGCCGCGGCCTGGACCGGCGACAACGTCTCGACGTGGGAGCACCTCGTGCTCTCGGTCCAGATGTGCCTGAGCCTCTCCGCGAGCGGCATGGCCTACTGCGGGCCCGACATCGGCGGCTTCGCGGGCACGGCGAGCCCCGAGCTCTACGCCCGCTGGATGCAGGCCGGCGTCCTGTTCCCGTTCATGCGGACCCACTACTCGCACGAGGAGGCGTCCGAGCAGGAGCCGTGGAGCTTCGGCCCCGAGGTAGAGGAGATCTGCCGGCGCGCGATCACGCTCCGCTACGAGCTCATGCCGAGCCTCTACTCGGCCTTCGCCGCCTGCGCGGAGACCGCCGAGCCGCCGATGAAGGCGCTCTTCCTCGAGCACCCGGACGACCCGCGCACGCACACCGGCTGCGACGGCCAGACCTACCTCGGGCCCGCGCTCATGGCCGCGCCCGTCCTCACCGAAGGGGCCGTCGCGCGCGAGGTCTACTTCCCCGACGTCGACGGCGGCTGGACCGACTTCGCGACGGCCGAGCACGTCGGCCCGGGCGCGCGCATCGTCGCGGCCCCGCTCGAGACGCTGCCGCTGTTCATCCGCGGCGGCCGCGTCGTCGCGATGGACCCGCCGATGCAGCACACGGACGAGATCACACCGGAGACGCTGCGCCTGCGCGTCGCGCCCGGCTCGGGCACGTCCGCCTTCATCTTCGACGACGGCATCTCGTACGCCTTCGAGACCGGCGACCGCCACACGCTGCGCATCGACGTCTTCGCCGGGCCGGGCGGGCTCACGGCGGCCGTCGGGCGCGAGGGCGACCGCGCCCTCCCCTACCGGCGCTTCGAGTGGCAGCTGCCCGCCCGCGCCTTCTCCGACGCCTCGGCCGACGGCCACGCCCTGCCCGTCGCCGACTCGGCCGAGGCCTTCGAGGCGCTCGACGAGGGCCTTTTCCTCGACGGCCCGTGGCTCCGCGTCCGCACGCGCACCGACGTCGCGCTGCTCGCCGCGAAGTAGACCGATGGCCCTCCCCGCCGCTCGCCGCTCGGCCCCCGCCCGCCCGGACCCCGCCGGCTTCGAGACGCTCGGGGCCGTGCTCCGCGTCGAGCGCCCGCGCGACGGCGCGGCCGTGCTCGTCTGCGACGGCGGCGCGCGCCTGCGCCTCGACGCCCTCGCCGACGACACGCTCCGCGTCCGCCTCGTCCCGCCCGCCCACGACGGCACGCCGGGCGAGCCCGCGCCCGACACCTCGTACGCCCTCGACCCCGCCGCCGAGTGGGCCGGCCCGGGCCAGTGGACCGTCCGCGTGACCGGCGACACGCTCCGCTTCGAGACGGCCGCGCTGGTCGTCGAGGTCGCGCGCGCCGCGTGCCGGCTGCGCGTCACGGACCGGGCCGGGCGCGTGCTGCTCGACGAGGCCGGCGGGGCCGCGTGGCACGCCGACGGCCGCCGCGCCCACTCGGTCCGCCTCGGCCCCGACGACCGCCTGCTCGGGCTCGGCGACAAGCCGCTGCCCGTCGACCGCCGCGGCCACCGCGTCGAGATGTGGAACACGGACGCCTTCCGCTTCGCCCGCGGGACCGACCCGCTCTACAAGTCCGTCCCGTTCGTGCTCCGCCTCGGCGACCGGACGTCCGTCGGCCTCTTCTACGACTCGGCGCGGCGGACGGCCTTCGACCTCGGGGCCGGCGACGCCGAGACGATGCGGTTCGAGCAGCCCGCCGCCGAGCCCGGCGGCGCGAGCGAGCTCGACCTGTACGTCCTGGCAGCTACGACGCCGCTCGGCGTCGTGCAGGCCTACGCGCGCCTCACCGGCCGCACGCCGATGCTGCCGCGCTGGGCCCTCGGCTACCACCAGTGCCGGTACTCGTACATGAGCGAGGCCGAGGTCCGCGACGTCGCCCGCGAGTTCCGCGCCCGCGCCATCCCCTGCGACGCGCTCTACTTCGACATCCACTACATGGACGGCTTCCGCGTGTTCACGTGGGACCTCGACGCCTTCCCGGACCCGGCCCGGCTGCTCGCGGACCTCGACGCGGACGGCTTCCGCTCGGTCGTCATCGTCGACCCCGGCGTGAAGGCGGACGACCCGGCCTACGGCGTGTTCACCGAAGGCGAGGCCCTCGACGCATACGTCAGATATCCGGGGCCGGACGGGCAACTCGGGCCGGTCGCGCTCGGCGAGGTCTGGCCCGGCACCTGCGCCTTCCCCGACTTCACCCGTCCCGACGTGCGGCAGTGGTGGGGGCAGCTGCACGACGGGCTCGTCCGCACCGGCGTCGCCGGCATCTGGAACGACATGAACGAGCCGGCCCTGTTCTCGGTCGCCCACGTCGAGGGCTCGATGGACGCCGAGCACGACGTCGGGACGCTGCCGGACGACGCGCGCCACGCCTTCGAGGCCCCGCGGGGCACGCCCGCGCGCGGCACGCACGCCGAGGCGCACAACGTCTACGGCATGCAGATGCAGCGCGCGACCTACGACGGCCTCCGGGCGCTCCAGCCCGGCGCGCGGCCGTTCACGATCACGCGCGCCGCCTACGCCGGCGCGCAGCGCTACGGGACCGCCTGGACCGGCGACAACACGGCCTCGTGGGACCATCTCACGCTGGCCGTCCAGCAGACGCTCTCGCTCGGCGCGTCGGGCATGCCCTTCGTCGGGGCCGACGTCGGCGGCTTCGTCGACGTGCCCTCGGGCGAGCTGCTCGCGCGGTGGACGCAGCTCGGCGCGCTCACGCCGCTCTTCCGCAACCACTCGGCCGTGGACACGCCGCGGCAGGAGCCGTGGCTCTTCGGGCCCGACGTCGAGCGCGTCTGCCGCGAGGCCATCGAGCTGCGTTACCGCCTGCTGCCGGTCCTCTACACGGCCCTCTGGCAAGCGGCCACCGTGGGCACGCCGATGCTGCGCGCGCTCGCGCTCGTCCACCCCGACGACGAGACCATCGCGCGGACGTCGCCGCTCGGCTTCTACCTCGGCGACGCGCTGCTCGCGCAGCCGGTCGTGGTCGAGGGCCAGACCGAGCGCGAGGTCTACCTCCCGGCCGCGCCGGGCGGCTGGTACGACACCGACACCGGCGAGCACCTCGACGGCCGGCAGACGGTCTGGGCGCAGACGCCGCTGGACCGCCTGCCGATCTACGCGCGCGGCGGGTCCGTCGTCGCGCTCGGGCCCGTCCGGCAGCACACGCGCGAGCCCGTGCGCGCGTTGGACGTCCACGCCTACCTCGCGCCCGGCCGCCACGAGTCCGTGCTCTACGACGACGCCGGCGACGGCTGGGCCTTCCGCGACGGCGCGTTCTGGCTCGGCCGCTTCGCGCTCGACGTCGCGCCCGAGCGCGTCGCGCTCACGTGCGCCGTCGACGGCCACCACGTCCCCGAGTGGGCGCGCTGGACGGTCCACGTCCACGGCCTCGGCGCGGCTCCGGCGCGCGTGACCGTCGACGGCGTCGAGGCGGCCGGCACGTGGGACGGGCGGACGCTGCGCGTCGAGACGCCGGTCGGCGCGGCCGTCGAAATCGCGCGGTAACTCTGCGGAGCCTGTGCGCCGGGACCGCGTACGCCGGCTCCACATACCTCCGCCGGGCCGACATGACCGTCCGCCATTTCCTGCACGCCGCCGCTAGCGTCGCCGCCGGCGCTGTCGCGCTCGCCGCGTGCGGTCCCGCTCCCGTGCCCGTCGGCAGCCGCATCCCGTCGTACGAGACCGACGCGGACCAGCCGGCCCCGTTCGACACGTCGGCCTTCAACTTCCTCGTCGTCGGCGACTGGGGCCGCAACGGCTACTTCAACCAGGCCGACGTCGCGCGCGGCATGGGCCGCGTCGGCGAGACCATCGACAGCCGCTTCACGGTCTCGACCGGCGACAACTTCTACACGTCGGGCGTGGACGGCCTCGACGACCCCAAGTGGGACCGCTCGTACGAGGACATCTACAAGGCCGCCAGCCTCCAGAGCCGGTGGTACGTCGTGCTCGGCAACCACGACTGGTACGGCAACGTGCCGGCCCAGATCCGCTACACGCAGCAGTCCGACCGCTGGTACCTGCCGGGCCAGTACTACGCGACCGAGCTCAGCTTCGGCGATCCGACGCAGCCCGAGGGCGCGACGCGCGTCCTGTTCGTCTTCCTCGACACGACGCCGCTCACGACGGCCCCCGAGGCGCGCGGCCGCTTCTCGCGCACGGGCGTCTGGAACGACGACAGCCAGATCGCGTGGCTGGACCAGACGCTCACCCGGAGCACGGCGCAGTGGAAGATCGTGGTCGGGCACCACCCGATCTACGTCGGCTCGAACCGCTACTCGGACAACCCGCGGCTCGTGGCCTCGCTCGTGCCCATCTTCGAGCGCACGGGCGTCCAGGCGTACATCGCCGGCCACGACCACAACCTCCAGCACCACCGCCCCGCCGGCTCGCCGGTCGACTATTTCATCTCGGGCGCGGGGTCGCTCACGCGCGAGGTGCGCCTCACCGAGAACGCGCTGTTCTCGTTCCGCACGCCGGGCTTCATGGCGGTCTCGATGACGCGCAACCAGATGTCGGCGCGGATGCTGGACCAGAACGGCGGGCTCGTCTACGAGGCCAACGTCCCGCGCACGCGCGGCCGCCGCCTGCCGCTGCCGTTCGGCCTCGGCGAGGGCAACTGACGAGAGCGGATGGTGGCGCGCCGCGCGCGGCAGGAAAATGGCGACAAGGTGACGCCGGGGGAGAAACCCGCGGCGTACTCTTCATCCGCCCTCCATCCTCGCCCTCTCCACCCGATGCTCCGCCCGACGCGCTTCCGCCTGGTTCTCGCTGTCCACGTGGCCCTTGCTGCCTGCACCCTCGCCGGCTGCGCGTCGTCTCGCCCCTCCGCGCCGACCACGGGCACAGTCGTCGCGGGCGTGCCCACCGGGCAATGGCTCGTCACGGCCCGCATCCCGGCCTTCCAGGGCACCCGCCGCCTCATCGACGTCCCGCTCGTGATGACGGTCAGCCCCGACGGGCAGCGCTTCGAGGCGACTGCGCCCTCGGCCGTCCTCACCGACGCCGTCGGCGGTCGGCGCAACTTGATGCTGGCGCGTCTGCTCAAGCCGTCCGCCGTGCGTGGCGGCGGGCTCATCCACCTCGTGGACGGGCGCGTCGCGGGCGACAGCGTCCACGCGACGCTCGTGCTACCGCGCCTCGCTGCGCCGTCGTTCGCCGGCCGGCGCGTCGGCGACCGCATTGAGGGCACGCTGACGTGGCGCGGGCGGCCCTACGGCACGCTCTCCGCTGTCCCGCACGCCGGCACGGCTCCGCTGCGCGACTACCCCGCTGCGGCGCGGGCCATTGAGGACACGCTCCGGGCGCGCTACTACCGCCCGGCCGACCTCGAGACGCCACGCTGGCAGGCCTTCTTCGCGCGCCTCCACGACCGCATGGCGCGCGTACGCGACGACGGCGACGCGCTGCTGACGGTCCGCACGCTCGCCGCCCCGCTCGGCACGTCGCACCTGCTGCTCGACGGGCGGACGTCGACCGAGCCCGCGCCGGCGGCGACCCGGACGGCCGTCGCAGCGTCGCCGCGCGCGCTCGTCGTCTCCGAGCCGCGCCCCGGCATCGCGGTGCTCACCGCGCGCAGCTTCCCCGTGAGCCTCACCGCGGACTCGGTCCGCGCCGTCTTCGAGCGCATCCGGGCGTCAGGCGCGCGCGACCTCGTCGTGGACCTGCGCGGCAACGGCGGCGGCTGGTTCGTGTCGCTGGCCATCGCGAGCCACCTGCTCGAGCGCGAGACGCCCGTCGGGGTCGAGCTCGGCCGCCGCTGGTGGGACGCCCACAGCGCCCCGCCGACGCCGGCCGAGGCTGCTGCTCTGCCCGAGATCAGCGCGTACGACCTCGACGGCTTCTACCGGACCCTCCGGACCGCGGGCGCGATGCGCGCGACCGTCCGCCCCGCCGAGCCGCGCTTCGCCGGCCGCGTCGTGGTGCTGATCGACGGCCGCGTCGCGAGCGCGGCCGAGCCGCTCGCGGACGTGCTCAAGGCGACCGGCCGGGCGACGCTCGTTGGCGAGACCACGGCCGGGGCCGTGCTCTCGGCCGTCTACACGACGCTGCCCGGTGGGTGGGGCTTCTACTTCCCTGAGGCGACCTACGTCAACGCCGCCGGCGTCGAGCTCGAAGGCAACGGCGTCGTGCCGGACGTCGCCGTGCCGTCGGCGCAGGCGATGGAGCGGGCGATGGCGTTCCTGTCGGCACCTGCCGGGGCGGCACCTGCCGGGGCGGCACCTGCTACGGGCGCGACCGGCGGGTGAGCGGACGCCCGGCCCGGCGCATCGCCTCGTCGAAGCCCGGCTGCGAGAGCCACACCGCGCCGTCGGTGTAGGCGGGCCGGCGGTAGTAGGTGCCCGCGCGGTGCAGCGGCGTCCCGAAGGCGACGCAGACGGCCTCGGCCGGGACGTCCTGCACGCCGACGTCGGCCACGCCGGCGCGCCAGCGGACGCGCCGCCACGCGCGCCCGGCGAGCTCGGCCCAGAAGGCGTCCGAGTGCTCCGGGCGGACGCTCGCCACGCTCAGGCGCGCGCGCGGCGCTGAACGGGCAGCCCGTCGGCGTCGTCGAGGTCGGCCTCCGGGTCGGACGACCGGTCGAACGCGGCCGAGAGCGCCGGGCCGCCGATCTGCGGTCTGCCGGCCTGCGGTCCGCCGGTCTGCCCGCCGCCGACGCGCTCGCGGAGGGCCGAGACGGGCTCGTCGCCGAGGCGCTCCTCGAGGTCCGTGATGCGCGCGGCGAGCCCCGCCGTCGCCGCCTCGACGGCGTCCGCGATCATGCGCCGCAGCTCGGACGCCCGCAGGTCGCCGCCCTTCGACGCCTCGCCGGCCTTCGCCTTCTTCATGGCCGCGAGGCCGTTCAGCAAGACGGCAGGGAACAGAACGAAGAGCACGAAGAGGCCGATGACGGTTCCGAAGGGCATCACAGCGCAGGCAGGTGGTCCGGCGGCTACGCCGCCCCTGACGGGAGGTTGCGGGGGCCGTCGCAACCGGACGCGCGCTCGGCCCGTAGCTGCCGCCTTCCCGACCGCTCGCCCTGTGCCCGACGTCCCGGCCGTCCTCACCCACGACCTCGCCAAGACCTACGGCGGCACGCGGCCTGTGACGGCGCTGCACCCGCTGAGCCTGACCGTCGCCGCCGGCGAGACGTTCGGGCTGCTCGGGCCCAACGGGGCCGGCAAGACGACGCTCGTCAAGCTGCTGCTCGGCCTCGTCCGCCCGACCGGCGGCACGGCGGCCATCCTCGGCACGGACGTCGCGGACCCCGCCGCGCGCCGCCCGACGGGCTTCCTGCCCGAAGGCCACCGCTTCCCGCCGTACCTCACGGGCCGCGAGGCGCTCGACGTGCTCGCCCGCATCCACGGCGTCTCTGCGGCCGACCGGTCGGCGCGCGCGCCGGACCTCCTCGCGCAGGTGCGCCTCACGGACGCCGCCGACCGCCGCGTCGGGACGTACTCGAAGGGCATGCTGCAGCGGCTCGGGCTCGCGCAGGCGCTCATGAGCCGCCCGCGCGTCGTCTTCCTCGACGAGCCGACCGACGGCGTCGACCCGGTCGGCCGGCGCGAGATCCGCGACCTCATCGAGGGCCTCCGCGACGACGGCGTGACGGTCTTCCTCAACTCGCACCTGCTGAGCGAGGTCGAGCGCGTCTGCACGCGCGTCGTGATCCTGGACCGCGGGCGCGTCGCGCGCGACGGCTCCGTCGAGGCGCTCACGCGGCAGGGCCGCGCGTGGCGGCTCCGCTCGACGCCCGTCCCGCCGGACGTCGCCGGGCGTCTGGGCCTCGCAGCCGACATGCAGGACGCCCCGCCGGGCGCGCCCGACGCGACGCTCGTCCGCTCCGTCCTCACCGTCCCGGACCGCCCCGCGCTCAACGCCGCGCTCGACGCGCTCCGCACGGCCGGCGTCGAGAT
>JAYWIE010000336.1:0-2951 GCA_043789155.1 Rubricoccaceae bacterium
CGTGCTGCTTGAGCGCGACGGCGCGGCGGTCGATACCCTGCCGGACGGCGTGCAGCTGCGCCTCCCGCTCGTGATCGGCCCGTCCGCCCCCTGACCCTCCGCATGACCGAGTCTGTCCCGCCCCCGCGCCGCGGCGAACGCCCCGAAGACGCGCTCGTCCGCCTCCGCCGCGTGCTCGACCTCGGCGTCACGCTGAGCGTCGTCGGGGACATCGACCGGCTGCTCGCGAGCGTGACCGAGACCGTCCGCCTGTCGCTCGGCTGCGAGCAGGCGGCCGTCCTGCTGCCGGACAGCCCGCCCCGCGACGGCGGGGACACGGCGGGCGGCCTGCGCTTCGCCGCCGCCACCGGCGACCACCGCGCGGCCCTGACGCACGTCCGGGTGCCGCTCGAGGGCAGCCTCGCCGGGGCGTGCTTCCGCCACAACCGCGTCGTGCTCGCGGCCGACGCCGACGCCGACGCGCGCCACTTCGCCGCGCCGGCCGCCGCCGCCGGCGTCGCGGTGCGCTCGATGCTCGCCGTCCCGATGCGCGTCGAGGGCCGGCCCGTCGGCGTGCTCGAGGCGCTCAACGCGGGCCCCGCCGGCTTCGACGCGGCCGACGCCGAGACGCTGCTCGTGATCGCGGCGCAGGCGGCCGTCGCGGTCCGGAACGCGCAGCAGACGCGCACGCTGCGCGAGGCCAACGCGCGCCTCGACGCGCTCGACCGCGTCCGCGCGGACTTCGTGACGGTCGCGTCGCACGAGCTGCGGACGCCCATCGCGGCCATCCAGGGCTACGCGCAGGCGCTCGCCTCGGACGACGTCGCGAGCCAGCGCGAGGCCATCGCCGAGATCCTCACCGCGACGCAGCGCATGGCCGACATCGCCGAGACGCTCGGCGAGATGGTGGACCTCCGCAGCAGCGCGGGCGCAGTCGTGGCCGAGCCCGTCGCGCTCGAGACGGTCGTGGTCGGGCTCGGCCACATGGCCCACGTGCCCGTCCGCCGGACGGTCGACGTCTCCGTCCCGCCCGTCCGCGTGCTGGGCGACGCGCGCCGGCTGCGGCTGCTCTTCCAGCACCTGCTCGTCAACGCGGACACGTTCACGCCGCCGGCCGGCCGCGTCTGGATCGAGGCCGACACGGACGCCGACGCCGTCACGGTGCGCGTCTGCGACACCGGCGTCGGGCTCGCCGCCGGCGACGCCGAGCGCATCTTCGAGCCGTTCGTGCAGGCGGACGCGCCGGACACGCGCCCGCACGAGGGCCTCGGCGTCGGGCTGGCGCTGGCGCGCTCGATCGCGCTGCGCCACGGCGGCAGCGTCCGCGCGACGTCGGCCGGGCCGGGGCGGGGGAGCACGTTCCACGTCCGCCTCCCGCTCGCCCCGGCGTAGGACGCCGGCACCGCCCGTAGACGCCGCGCCGGTCACGTCGTAGGGGCGCAGCATCTGTGTCCGTCTTCCCGGATGGCGCGGCGGCGGGGCGGGGCACAGCATGCTGTGCCCCTGCGCGACGGGCCCGGACGTCGATGGTGGCGCGTGGCCGGGACCGGTCGGTGGGCGTAGGGCCACAGCATGCTGTGGCCCTGCCGAGCGTCATGCCTCGTCTAACACGCCCGCCTGACCCGTCAGTCGTCGAGCGGCGTGCCGTCGAGGCCGTCGTCGGTGCCGTCGCCGAGGCCGTGGTCGTCGGCGAGGTCGTCGTCCACGGGCGCGTCGTCGAGCACGTCGGCGTCGGTGAAGCCGGCGTCTTCGAGGGCCGCCTCGGCGAGGCCCTCGGGCGTCAGATCGTCGGCGAGGCCGTCGCCGGGCAGGTCGGTGCCGTCGCCGGGCAGGTCGGTCGTGGGAGTCATCGGGTCGGGAGAGGGGAGGGAGTCGATGGCGACGGCCGCGACGTCCGCGATGGCGTCGCCGTCGCGGAGCGTGATCACGCGGACGCCCTGGGCGTTGCGGCCGGTCTCGCGGATGTCCGCGACCGGCATCCGGATCATGAGCCCGGTCTCGGTCGCGATCATGAGCTCGTCGCCGTCCGTGACGCGCTTGAGCGCGACGAGGCGGCCGGTCTTGTCCGTCGTCTTCATCGCGAGCACGCCCTGGCCGCCGCGGCCCTGGTAGCGGAACTCGCCGACGCTCGTCTGCTTGCCGTAGCCGTTGGCCGAGACCGTGAGGATGCGCGCGGCGTCGTCGCCGGCGACGACCATCCCGACGACCGCCCCGCCGTCGGGCAGGCGCATCCCGCGCACGCCGCGGCTCTTGCGGCCCATCGAGCGGACGTCGGCCTCGGTGAAGCGGATCGCGCGGCCGCCCGACGACCCGAGCACGACCTCGGACGAGCCCGTGGTCAGCTTGGCCTCGATGAGCTCGTCGCCCTCGACGATGTCGATCGCGATGATGCCGTCGGCGCGGACGCGCGAGAAGGCCTCGAGCGGCGTCTTCTTGACGAGCCCGGCGCGCGTCGCCATGAGCACGTAGTGGCTCGCGAGGAAGTCGGCGTCGCGGAAGTCGTCCTTCTTGACCACGAGCACGGCCCGGATGACGTCGTCCTGCGCGATCTGGACGAGGTTGCGGACCGAGCGGCCCTTGGCCGTGCGCGACGCCTCCGGCACCTGGAACACGCGCAGCCAGTAGCAGCGGCCGTGGTCGGTGAAGAAGAGCAGGTAGTCGTGGGCCGAGGCCGTGAAGAGGTGCGACACGAAGTCCTCCTCGCGCTGCCCGAGCCCGCGCAGGCCGCGCCCGCCGCGCGACTGCGTGCGGTACTCGTCGGCCGAGGTCCGCTTGATGAGGCCCTGGTGCGTGATCGTGACGACGCCGTGCGTGTCCTCGATGAGGTCCTCGTCGTCGATGTCGCCGCCGCCGTAGACGTCGATCTCGGTGCGGCGCGGGTTGGCGTAGCGCTCCTTGACGTCGCGGAGCTCGTCCTGGATGATCCGCATGCGGAGCGGCTCCGAGTTCAGGATCGACGTCAGGCGCTCGAT
>JAYWIE010000337.1:0-2951 GCA_043789155.1 Rubricoccaceae bacterium
GGTCTCGCGGTCGCCGATGACCTTGGCCGGGTGGAGCGCGCGGACGGCCCCGTGGTCCGTGCTCAGCACCACCGTGACGTCGTGGCGGGCGAGCTCGCGGAGGGCCTCGAAAAACCACGAGTGCTCGAACCACGCGGCCGTGAGCGCGCGGTAGGCCGGCACGTCGGGCGCGATCTCCTTGAGGATGCGCGTGTCGGAGCGCGAGTGCGCGAGGATGTCGACGAAGTTGACGACGACGGCCGAGAGGTCGTGCTGGAGCAGGTCCGTGACGCGCTCGGCGAAGTGCGTGCCGTCGTTCTGCGAGACGAGCTTGTCGTAGCGCATCCGGACGTCGCCCATGTGGCGGCGCTGGAGCAGGTCCGCGAGGAACTCGGCCTCGTGGGCGTTGAGGCTCGTCTCGTCCTGCCGCTCGTCGACGGTGAACGTCGTCGGGAAGCGGCGGGCGAGGTCGATCGGCAGCATGCCGCCGAAGAGGGCGTTGCGCGCGAACGGCGTCGCCGACGGCAGCACGCCGACGTGCCACGCGCGCTCGATCTCGTAGTGCGCGTGCAGCAGCCGCTCGAAGAGCAGCCACTGGTCGTAGCGCATGCAGTCCACGAGGAAGAACACGACCGGCCGCTCGGGCTTCTGGCCGGGCGCGCCGAGGTGCGGGAAGACGAACTGCGGCAGCACCTCGTGGCTCAGCGGCGGCCGCCCGCCCGCCTGGCCGGGCGCGGCGGGCTTGCCGCCGTCGCGAATCTCGGCGATCCACGCCGGATAGCGGTCCTCGATGTACTTCGCGAAGGTGACGTTGGCCTCGCGGTACTGGTCGTCGAGGATCTGGCGGACGCCCTCGTCGGCCCCCTCGAGCTCCATGTCGTGGCGGACGAGCTGCTCGTAGACGTCGGTCCACTCGCCCATGTCGAGGCGGCTCGAGATGCGGCTGGCGAGCTCGCCGAAGCCCTGCAAGAAGTCCTGCTGGACGTGCTCGCCGCGGATGCGGCCGCCGTCGAGGATCCGCTTGACCGTGAGCAGGATCTGCTTCGGGTTGACGGGTTTGATGAGGTAGTCCGCGATCTGGCGGCCGATGGCGTCCTCCATCAGGTGCTCCTCCTCGGACTTGGTGATCATCACGACGGGCGTCTCGGCGCGCAGCGCCTTGATGGCCTCGAGCGCGTCGAGCCCGCCGAGGCCGGGCATCTGCTCGTCGAGGAAGACGACGTCGTAGCGGCCCTCGCGCACCTTCTCGACGGCGTCGGCCCCGTTGGTGACGGTCTCGACGGTGTAGCCCTTCGTCTCGAGGAAGAGGACGTGCGGGCGGAGGTGGTGGATCTCGTCGTCGGCCCAGAGGATGCGCGGCATGGAGGCGGTGAGGCGTGGGCGGGGGGAACGCCGGGACGCTGCCGCCCGGTGCCCGGTTCGGCGATGCGGCCGTCGACGCACCGCAGGCCGCCGGGCCGCCGCGCCCGCCGGGCCCCGTATCGACGTGCCGACAGACGCCGTGTCGACGTACGCCGTATCGACGTGCCGCTACGCCGTGTCGACATGCCGTAGGGCCACAGCATGCTGTGGCCTTCCTACCGGAAACGCTCGGCAGGGCCACAGCATGCTGTGCCCCTACGACGCACCGGGGTCGGACCGCGGACCAAACGGAACAGAATGGGACGTCCCGGTCAGATCCCGCTCACATGAACTCCACGCGGAGGGCCGGCGCGAAGGCGCGACCTTCCCCCGTTGTCCCTGCCGATTCATTCCCCCCTTCCGGATGCAGACCCGCCTTCTCCTCGCCGCCGCCCTGCTCGGCGCACCGCTCGCGCACGCGCAGACCCAGGACCCGCCGGCACCGCCGCCGCTCGCGGCGGGCTGGCACCTGCTCGACCCGGCCGACGGCGCGTCCGTCGGCGTCGGCGCGACGCGCGCCTACGAGCTGCTCGCCGGCCGCACGCCGACGCCGCTCGTCGTCGCCGTCATCGACTCGGGCGTCGACTTCACGCACCCGGACCTCGCGCCGGTCGCGTGGGCCAACCCCGGCGAGACGCCCGGCGACGGCCTCGACAACGACGCCAACGGCTACGTGGACGACGTCCACGGGTGGAGCTTCCTCGGCGGGGCCGACGGCCGCAACATCGAGCACGAGACGCTCGAGGTCGCCCGCCTCGCCCGCGCCTGCACCGACGCCGTCGCCCCGGCCGGGACGGACTGCGCCGCGGTCACGGCGGACCTCGCCGCGCGCCGCGCGACCTACGAGCAGCAGCAGACGCAGATGGGGCCCATCTTCGCGCAGATGTTCGGCGCGGACTCGCTGCTCTCGGCCGCCTTCCCCGGCGTCTACGACGGCACCAACGCCGCCGCGCTCGACGCCGCCGGCCGCCGCGACGTCGCGCAGGCGCAGGCCGTGATCGGCTTCCTCGCCGCCAACGGCGCGACCATCGCCGACCTCCGCGCCTTCCGCGCCCAGATCGACTCGCAGCTCAACTACGGCCTCAACCCGACCTACGACATCCGCGCCGAGATCGTCGGCGACGACCCGACGGACACCTCGGACCGCGCCTACGGCAACGCGGACGTCACCGGGCCGGACGCCGGCCACGGCACGGGCGTCGCCGGCCTCATCGCGGCCGTCCGCGGCAACGGCGTCGGCATCGACGGCGTCGCGCCGAACACGGCCGAGAGCCAGCCCGTCCGCATCATGGCCCTCCGGACCGTCCCCGACGGCGACGAGCGCGACAAGGACGTCGCCAACGCCATCCGCTACGCCGTCGACAACGGCGCGCGGATCATCAACATGAGCTTCGGCAAGTCCTTCTCGCCGCAGAAGAGCGCCGTCGACGACGCGGTCCGCTACGCGACCGAGCGCGGCGTGCTGCTCGTCCACGCCTCGGGCAACGACGGCAATGACCTCGAGGTCGCGGCCGGCCACCGCAACTTCCCGACGGCCACCTACGGCGACGCCGCAGGCACGGAGCGCTCGG
>JAYWIE010000338.1:0-10459 GCA_043789155.1 Rubricoccaceae bacterium
CGAGCAGCGGAGACTCGGCAGTCAGCTCTCGGCCGACCGCGACCGCGTCCTCGTCGTCGGGTCTGGTGACGCGCTCGTCTACCGCCGCGGCGGACCGGGATGGGCTGTTGAGGACACGCTCTCGTCGCGAGGCTCGAACGGCTCGAACCGGGACTCGTTCTCCGGCGGCGCGGCGCTGGACGGAGCGTACGTCCTGGCGGGCTCCACCTACTCGGATGTTGAGGGCTCCAGCTTTGCTGGTGTCGTCCTGGTCTTCGAGCGCACAGACGCGCCCGCGGGCAGCGTGTGGCGGACCAGGCCGACGGTCACGCTGGGCCCGCAGCGCGCGGGCCACGGCTTCGGCACCGCCGTCTCCGTGCAGGGGAGCCGGCTCGCCGTCGGCGCACCCGGAGACGGCAGGACCGGAGGCTCGGTCTACGTCGTCTCGACGGCCGCTACGGTCCCGACGGTCGAGGCACGCCTCACCGGGCCGCCGGGCCTGGGTCAGGCCGTCGCGATCGGCACGGACGTGGTCGTAGCGGCGGGTCCGTTCGGCGTGTCCGCATTCCGGCGGTCCGTCGCCGGGTGGGGGCCGATGGCCATCGACGGCCCATCGCAGGTCGGGCGGGCGGTCGCGCTGGACGGCGACCGGCTGCTCGTCGGCGTGCCGGGCGTGGGCGGTGCCCCCGGGCAGGCCACGCTCTACGGCCGGCAGAACGACCGCTGGGTGGCCACGGCCCGGTTCGACCCTGTCCTCACCGAGAGCGCGTCTTCGTTCGGCATGGCCGTCGCGCTCGACGGGTCCACAGTTGCCATCTGCGCGCCGTCGACGCCGGCCGGCTCCGCCTACGGGACGGTGTCGGTGTTCGAGGAGGACGGCGCGTCGTGGACGCGCGTCGCGACGCTGCACTCGGCCGCCCCCGGCCCGAGCGGCCTTTTCGGGGCGGCCGTCGGTCTCAGCGGCGGGCGGCTGCTGGTCGGCACGCCGTCGGCGTTCGGCGGCGGCGGCGTCGACGGCGGCGAGAGCGCCCTCTTCGAGGGCACCGGCTGGGTGCAGACGGCCGTGTTCGGCGTGCGCGGCGCGGGCCGCACGAGCGGGACTGCGCTGGCGCTCGACGGCAACCGTGCACTCATCGGGGCACCGCGCGACGGGGCTGCCGAGGGGCACGTCGAGGCGGTCGCGTTCGACGGCGCGAGCTGGGTCTCGACAGCCGCGCTGGACTCGCCCCGCGTCCAGCCGGACGAGCGGTTCGGAGCCGCGCTCGCCCTCGACGGCCGGCGGTACGCCGTCGGTGCGCCGCTCCCGGGCGTGGCCGCGGACGCCTTCGGGACGGTCTACCTCTACCACGACGCGACGTCCGTCGCTGCCGAGGAGACCAGCCTTGCCGCCGCCCCACGCCTCGGCCGTCCTGTCCCGAACCCTGCGGCGACGACGGCGCGGCTGGCGCTGACGCTCACGTTGCCCGAACGCGTGAGCGCGACCGTCGTCGACGCGCTCGGGCGCGAGGTGCAGATGCTGCTGAGCGGCGAAACCGTCTCAGGCACGGCCGACCTCACCGTCGACGCCCGGCGGCTGGCACCGGGGCTGTACGTCGTCCGCGTCGTCGGGGAGCGCTTCGCGGAGAGCGTGCGCCTCGTCGTCGCCCGCTGAGTCAGGCCACGCCGAGGCGCGCGAGGACTGCCTCGGCGGCAACGCGGCCGGTCTCGGCGGCCCCGTTCATGTAGCCCTGGAACTCGGCCGAGCAGTGCTCGCCGGCGAAGAAGACGGCCCCGGCCGGCGCGGCGATGACGTCGCCGAAGGCGGTCGTCTGGCCGGGGCGGTAGCAGGCGTACGAGCCGCGCGTGAACGGGTGCGTCGGCCAGTGGAAGCGGCCCGTGCGGCCGTTCAGCGCGGCCATGACGCCCGGGAACGCGCCGTCGACGCCCGGCAGCAGGCGCGCGAGCTGCGCCTCGGCCGTGCCCGCGCCGGCGTCGAGGCCGGCCTGCCCGCCCGAGAACAGCGTGAGCCCGCCGGCGGCTCCGGGCTGGAGCTGCGCGTTGTCCCAGCAGAGCTGGAACGCGGCGTCGGCCATGCACTCGCCGTTGTGGCCCTGCGCGCGCCACGGCCGCGCGGCCGTCCCGGCGAAGAGCTTGGCGTTCGTCCCGTAGCCCAGTTCCCGGACCGCCCGCTGCTTGGTGCCCGGCCAACCCATCGCCGCCGTGTCGACGTCGCGGAGCATCGTGAACGGCAGCGCGAGCACGACCGCGTCGGCGTCGACGTCGCGGGCGGTCGCGCCGGACTCGAACGTGAGGCGCACGACGCGCCCGCGCGGGCGCATCGCGGCGAGCCGCTGCCCGGTCTCGACCTGCCCCGGCAACCGCGCCGCCAGCTCCGCCACGACGCGCTCGTTGCCGCCGACGACCTTGAAGCGCTCGTCGCTGTCGCCGAACGGCGCGAAGCCCGCCTCGGTCGCGGTCCCGATGAGGCCGACGAGGTTGAGCGCGGACTGCTCGCCGGCGTCGAGGCCGTACTCGGTGACGTAGGCGACGTCGAGCAGGGCGCGGAGGGTGCCGGTCGCGCCGATTCGGTTGAGGTACTCGGCGACCGAGAGGCGGTCCAGCAGCGCCGCGCCGTCGCCGTCGGCGGCGGCCTGGTCGGCGGCGAGGCGCAGCACGAGCGGGACGAACGCGGCGACGACCTCGGCCTCGGGCACGAGCCGGCCGCCGAAGTAGAAGGCGTGGCGCGCGTTTTCCTCGCCGCCCGAGGCGCGGTCCGAGAGCGCGAGCCCGAACGCGGCCGCGAGCGCGAGCACGTCGGCGTGGCCGGTGTCGACGAACTCGCCGCCGAGCTCCGTCGTGAGGCCCGGCCCCATGAGGCCGGTCGCGGTGTGCATGCGCCCGCCGGTCCGGGCCGAGGCCTCGTAGACGGTCGCGCGGAGGCCGGCGCGCTGCATCCGGTAGGCCGCGTTGAGGCCGGCCATGCCGCCGCCGACGACCGCGACGCGGGCGTCGGAGCGGAGCCGCGCCGCGGGCGCGCAGCCGGCGAGCGCCGGGCCGAGGGCGATCCCGGCGAGGCCGGCCCCGGCGACGCCGAGGAACGCGCGGCGGTCCAGCCGCGCCGCGGCGCGGGCCGCGGCGTCGTCGCGGGCGATCTCGACGGCCTCGTCGGGCGGCGGGCCGCCGGCGGCTGTGGCGGCGGCGAGGCGGGCGGCGCGGCGGAGCGCGTCGAACAGGGGCGTGCGGGCGGTCATGGCGCGGCGGGCGGGCTCGGGGGCGAGAGTAGCGCCCGGCGGGCATTTCGCAAGCGCTCTGTTTAAAGGGAGTTATGCGCCTGCTGATTTTCCTCCCCGCCGGTTCGACGCCGCGCGCTCCGAGAGAACGGCGGCCGGATCCGGCGGCCCGGACCAGACGCGCGCCTCAGGAAAGGCCGGAGAGGGCACTCGGCGGGGCCGTACCTTTTGCCCTTTACGCCGCCCGCAGCCGGGCGCGCTCACCGTGCGGGCCGCGCCCGCCGCTCCCCCTCCCGATGGACACCCTCGTCATCCAGGGCGGCCGCCCGCTCCGCGGCCAGCTCCACGTCGGCGGCTCGAAGAACACGATGCTCCCGCTGATGGCCGCCGCGCTCCTCGCCGACGGCGTGACCACGATCCGCAACGTCCCCGCGCTCCACGACGTGCTGACGTTCTCGAACGTGCTCCGCGTCACCGGCTGCCGCGTCTCGTTCGCGCCGGACGAGAACCCGGACACGCCGGACGTGATGACGATCGACGCGACGGACCTGCACCACTACGAGGCCCCGTACGACCTCGTCAACAAGATGCGGGCCTCGTTCTACATGCTCGGAGCCCTGCTCGGGCGCGGCGGCCGGGCCAAGGTGTCGCTGCCCGGCGGCTGCGCGTGGGGCCCGCGGCCCGTGGACCTCCACCTCAAGGCGATGCTCGCGCTCGGGGCCGAGATCACCGAGAGCCACGGCTACGTCCACGCCGTCGCCCCCGGCGGCCGCCTCACCGGCGGCACGATCCGCTTCGAGCCGTCGTCGGTCGGGGCGACGATCAACTTCATGCTCGCCGCGGTCACCGCCGACGGCGAGAGCCGCATCGACAACGCCGCCGCCGAGCCCGACGTCGTCGTGTTCGGGCAGATGCTCCAGCAAATGGGCGCGGACATCGACGGGCTCGGCACGGACACGGTCACCATCCGCGGCGTCGAGCGGATGAACGCCGTGGACTTCACCAACTGCCCGGACCGCATCGAGCTCGGGACGTACATGATCGCCGCGGCGATCGCGGCCGAGCCCGGCGAGACGGTCCGCCTCACGGGTGCCAACCCGGCCCACCTCGGCGACGCCTTCCTCGACGCCTTCGCCGCGACCGGCGTCCCGTTCGCGCTCGGCGAGGGCACGGTCGACGTCACCGGCGTCGCGGCCATCCGGCCGGTCTCGGTCGAGGCGCTGCCCTACCCCGGCTTCCCGACCGACCTCCAGGCGCAGTGGACGGTCATGATGACGCAGGCGGCCGGCCCGTCGACCGTCCGCGACGCGGTCTACTCGGACCGCTTCAAGCACATCCCCGAGCTGCGCCGGCTGGGCGCGGACGTCCGCGTCGAGGGCGACACGGTCCACGTCGGCGGCCTCACAGACGGCGGCGACGGGCAGCCGCGCCGCCTCTCGGGCGCGACGGTGATGAGCACGGACCTGCGGGCGAGCGTCTCGCTCGTGCTCGCGGGCATGGTCGCAGACGGCGAGACGGAGGTGCTGCGCGTGTACCACCTCGACCGCGGCTACGAGAAGCTCGAGGGCAAGCTCTCGCGCGCCGGCATCGAGATCGTCCGCGCGAGCGACGACGAGGAGCCGCCGGCCGAGTAGGCCGCCAGAAGCGGGGCCGCCTACACGGGCGGCGGGACGTCCGGGGCCGGCGGCACCGGCGTCCCGACGAGGACGGCCCCCGGCAGCGCCGCCGTCACCGAGGCCCGGTTGTAGAGCCACGCGAGCGCGAGCAGGAACGCCGTCGCCCCGATGCCGAGGCCCACGCCGGGCAGGCCCGGCGCGACGAGCGCGAGCCGCAGCACGACCGTCGCGAGCGCGAAGCCGGCGTTGCGGAAGACGACGGCGTACGTCGACGTGTAGCGCAGCGACACGAGCACCAGCAGCACGTCGGCGAAGATGAGCGCCGTGAACACGCGGTCGAAGAACGGGTACGGGTCCGCCCCGGTGAGGTAGCGCCGCGCGTCGTCGAGGCCCGCGACGGCGATCGCGGCGAGCAGCGCGAGCGCGATGGCCTTCTTGGCCGTCACGAAGCGCTGCTGGTCGCCGCCGCCGACCGTGATGAGGCGGTGCCGCTGGAGGCGGTCGTACAGCACGACGCCGGCGAAGACGACGAGCGCGCCCGCGCCGTCGGCGAGCGCGACGCGCACGGACGCCTCGGCCGTCGCCCACTCGACGGGCTCGCCGAGCCCGCCGATGGCCTTGAAGGCGTCGCGGAGCAGGATCAGCGAGAACAGCTCGAACTGCTTGCCGACCGAGCCCGCGACGGAGTCCGCGAGCGCGAGCACGAGCCCGATCGTCTCGACGAGCAGCAGGGCCGTGAACGCGGCCCCGATCGCGGCGAAGTGGCTGCGCGGCACGAGCCCGCCGAGGCCCGCCGGCAGCAGCCCCCGCCGGTTCGCCTCGACGGCCACGAGCGTCCCGGCGAAGAGCACCACGAGCGCGTCGGCTGTCCCGCGCCGTGCTGCGGGCGATTCCCACGCGGCGTCGAGGCGGTCGAAGGCGCGGCGGGCGAGCGTCAGCAGCGTCCCGGAGTGGCCGTCCGGCGGGGCGTTAGAAGTCATCGGCGGGGAGGGTGAGACGCTCACGGTACGACTGCCCCGCCGCCCGTACCACGCTCCCGCCGTCTCGCGCGGGTGACGCCCGGCCGGAACTGGCGACCGCCAGCCGGCGAACAACCGGCCCTCTCCCCCTGCGCCCGATGCGCCTGTTCCTGATCGGCCTCGCGGCCCTCGCCGCCGGGTGCATGCCCCGCCCCGCCACCGGCCCGCCGCCGAGGCCCGACATCGGCCTGCCGGCCGTGCCGCAGACGTCCATCAGCGGACGCCTGACGTACCGGCAGCGGATCGCGCTGCCGGCCGGCAGCCGCGTCGTCGTGACGGTCGAGGACCAGTCGCGCGCGGGCGCGGCGGCTGTGCTGCTCGGGCGCTCCGAGTTCACGACGACGGGCGAGCAGGTGCCGCTGCCGTTCACGGTCGGTGCCGAGGCCCCCGCCCGGCCCGACGCCCGCGTCGGCGTCCGGGCGCAGATCTACGCGCCCGGCGGCCGCCTCGCGTGGACGTCCGACACGTTCACGCCCGTGCTCACCCCCGGCGCGCCGACGACGGGCGTCGAGGTCCGCCTCGTGCAGGCCCCCGGCCAGTAGTCGGGCCGGCATCAGCCGTTCGGTCCGCCGGGCGCAACACACTCCCTCACCTCGTCATGACCCGTTCCATTCCCACGCTTCGCCTGTCCGTTCTAGCCCTCGCCGTCGCCGCGTCGGGCTGCATGATGCCCGTGACGCGGCCCGCCCCGGGCACCGGCGGCGGCAACGCCGGCGGCGGCAACGCCGGCGGTGGCAACGCGGGCGGCGGCACCGCCGGCGACGCGCTGCTCCTCACCGCCTGCCGGGCGCAGGTCGAGGCGAAGATGCGCCGCGAGGTCGGCATGCAGCGGATGCGCCACACCGAGGGCCGCGTCATCCGGGCGAACGCGCGCGAGTGGCTCGCCGGCGGCGAGGGCACGGCCACGACGACCGACGGCGCGAACCAGCGCTACACCTACGTCTGCAGCGTCGACCCGCAGAACGGCTACCGCATCACGTCGGCCGGGTACTCCCGGAAGTGACGGTCAGGCCGGCGACGGGACGGTGCCCGCGAAGCCGTCGCCGGTCACGACGGGCTCGGCCTCCGGCACGACCGCCCCGACGAGCGTCCGCGCGTCCACCCGGCCCGGGACGTCGGCGTCGACCTTGTGCCACGCGACGCGGACGAACCGCGTGCGGCCGGTCGCGGCGTCGGCGAGGGCGTGGTGAGCGAGGAACGGCGCGGCGGCTGCCCCGTCGGCCGTGCCGGGGTCCCAGAACCAGGCCGTGAACGCGGCGCGGTCGGCGTCGGTCAGGCCGAGCGCGGACGTGACGGCGGCGAAGTGCGGGACGTCCTCGGCCGTCCGGCCGGTGAGCGCGCGGGCTCCGCCGGACCACCGGCGGGTCGCGCCGCCGGCGTCGAACGAGGCCACGGCGACGCCGGCCGCGTCGAGGATGCGCCGCAGCGACTGCTGGCCCGCGGTGAGCTGCTGCACGCGCTGGTCCACCATGAGGTCGAGCGTGTCCGTGAACGCCTCGACGCGGCGCTCGAGGCGACGCCGGACGGCCATGTCGGTCGCCTGGATCACGACGGCGTCCTGCCCGCCGGCGTGGAACGCGCGCAGCGAGACCTCGACCGGCCGCGCCTCGTCGTCGGCCCCGACGAGGCCGTACTCGATGCCCGAGATCGCCGCGCCCTCGGCGAGCGAGCGGCGGGCGAGCTCGAAGAGCGGCTCGAGCGGGAAGATGTCCGCTAGGACGGCCGCGTGGCCGCCGCGGACGGCCTCGGGCGGCATGCCCGTCATGGCGTAGAAGGCCGGGTTGGCCTCGACGATGCGGCCGTCGAGCGTGCACAGCACGACGTAGTGCGGGTTGACCTGGTAGAGCGCGGCGACGTGCTCGCGGAGCTCGGCGCGCTCGGTGGCGTCGCGGCGGAGGCGGGCGGCGACGGGCGCGAAGGCCCCGGCGAGCGTGCCGAGCCCGTGCGACGCGCGGCGCATGGTGCCGGCGTCGGTCTCGCCGCGCGCGATGCGCTCGCCGAAGGCCGTCAGCCGCGACGCGGCCTGCGGGCCGACCACGTACGCCATCACGACGAGCAGCCCGACGAGCACGCCCCACCCGGCGACGGCCCACGAGACGGCGCGCCAGACCTCGGCGGCCGGCACGGGCGCGCCCGCGCGCACGGCCGTCACGACGATGAGGCCCGTCCGCCCGACCGGGGCCGCGGCGACGCGGTACCGCGCGCGCCCGACGGCGACGTCAGCGACGCGGCTCTGCGCGGCGCGGCGCGTCGCGACGCCCCAGTCGACCGCGCGGCCGAGGTCGTCGTCGGAGGCGGTGTAGACGATGCCGGCGTCGTCGGTCAGCACGCGCTCGACGTCGTCGCCGAGGCCCGTGAAGGCGCGAAACGCGGCGGCGATGCGGCTCGGCGACGCCGGCGTGCCGGCCTGCGCCGCGACGGCCGCCGCGGCCGTCGTCGCCTGCGCGCGGAGCACGGTGTCGGCCGCCTCGCGGCGCGCCTGCCCGACGGCCGCCACGTGCAGCACCGTCGCCATCACGGCGACGGCCGTGACGGCGACGAGGCCGACGAGGGCGGAGCGGACGGCCGGAGTCGGGAGGGTCATAACGGCAGATGCGGGGAACGATCCGACCCACGGAGGGCCGGGCCGGCCGGGACGCCCTGTAGAATGCGGGCGATACGCCCGGTCGGGGCATGCACGGGCGAGCGGTGCAACCGCCGTGCCAGCACAAGCTATCGACCGGCGGCCGCGTCCGCGACGCCTACCCGCCGATTGCCGCCTGCGGCTCCACGGCGCGGAGCCCCTTCGCCGTCGCCTCGACGCGCGCCGAGGCGACGGCCGCGTCGTGCTCGAACAGGAGCGTCCACCGCTCGTCGGCCGCGCGGCCGAGCAGCCGGCGCTTCTCCTCAATCGTCACGAGCGGCTCGACGTCGTAGGCCATGCCCCACAGAAGGGGCACGTGGGCCGAGGTCGGGACGAGGTCGGCGGGGTAGAACAGCGTCCGGTCGCCGTCGTGGATGAGCGGCAGCTGCTGCCCGCGCGTGTGGCCGTCCACGACGACGGTCTCGACGCCGGGGAAGGGCTCGCCGGGGCCGTCGTGGAGCACGAGCCGGCCCGAGGCCGCGAGCGGGTCGAGGTTCTCGGGCAGGAACGAGGCGCTCTCGCGCGTGCTCTCGCGGGCCCACGCCCAGTGGCGCGCCTGGACGTGGTGCGCGGCCTCGGGGAACGTCAGCGCGAGGGTGCCGTCGCCAGCGCGGGCCGTCGCGCCGCCGGCGTGGTCGAAGTGGAGGTGCGCCAGCAGGACGTCCGTGACGTCGGCCGGGGCGACGCCGAGCGCGGCGAGGCCCGGCAGCAGGTCCGAGTGCGCGTGGTCGACTGCGTAGATGCGCCGGAAGGCGTCGTCGGCCTTGTGGCCCATGCCGGTGTCGACGAGGACGGTCCGGCCGTGGCCGCGCAGCAGCAGGCAGCGCATCGCGAGCGGGATGCGGTTCTGGGCGTCGGCCGGGATCTGGCGCTCCCAGAGCGGCTTGGGCACGATGCCGAACATGGCCCCGCCGTCGAGCCCGAGGCGGCCCGCCTCGACGAGGTCGATCTGGTAACCGGCGTGTGTCATAGCGGCGAGGAGCGGGATGCGGGATGCGGGATGTGGGATGCGGGATCGTCCACGACCGAGCCCGTCTGGCGGGGCGACGGGGCGACGGGGCGACGGGGCAAAATCTGCCTCTCCCCTCTCTACTTGTCATCCCGGACTCGATCCGGGATGACAAGTTTTTGTGTTGAGAGTCACCAGTCGGAACCGTTTCAGCCGGCCCTTTTCAAACCCTCATCCCACCCCCGGCTCCGGGAAGCCGGTCGCGTGGCCGTCGCCGCGGGCGAGCGTGCTGATCTTGCGCGCCTCGCGGATGCGGACGAGCAGGCGGCCGAGGTGCGCCGAGAGCGTCGCGAGGCGCGCGTCCTCGGAGACGGCCTCGAGCAGCGCCTGCCGCGCGTCGAGGTCCAGCCCGGCGTTGCGGCCGACGACGTACGACAGCGGGAACGGCTCCTCGTAGAGGCCCGGGCGGACCGTCTCGCCGGCGAGCTCGAGCAGCTTCATGTGGCGCGCGATCACGCGCTGCCGCACGCGCGCGGTCGCCGTCGCCTCGGCGTCCTCGACCGGCGTCGCGTCGGCCGTGAGGTAGACGCGGTCGCGGTAGACGTCGCCGACGCGGAAGCGGTCCTCGCCGACGACCACGATGTCCAGCCGGCCGTCGTCGTAGCGCGTCGCGACGCTGCGGATGCGGACGGTGCAGCCGACCGGCGCGAGCGCGGTCGGCGAGGCGTAGACGATGCCGAACGGGCGGTCGCCGTCGAGGCAGACGCGCACCATCTCCTTGTAGCGCGGCTCGAAGATGTGCAGCGGGACTGGCTCGCCCGGCAGGAGGACGAGCCCGAGCGGGAACAGCGGAAGGCGTGAATCGGGCCCCACGGTGCGGCTCGGGTTGGTTGGACGGCGGTCGAGCGTGGCTACCACGCCCGAACGTGCCCGGTTCTCCGCGCGGCGAATCCCGCGCGCCGGCGTCATGTGCGGCCGCCGTTGCGGCGGGTCTAGCTTCGCCGCTCCGCCCCGCCGCGATGCCCCGTCCGATGCCCCACCCGACCCGCGACGCGGCCCGCCTC
>JAYWIE010000339.1:0-2943 GCA_043789155.1 Rubricoccaceae bacterium
GAAGCTGAGCCGACTGCGCCGCGAGCAGCGTCGGCTAGCGAAGAAGGTGAAGGGGTCGAAGAACTACGGGAAGCAGCGACGCCACGTGGCGAAAGTCCACGCCCGCATCGCAGACCAACGGCGCGATTTCCTTCACAAGCTGAGCACTCGGCTGATCCGCGAGAACCAAGTGGTAGCGGTCGAGACGCTGAACGTGCAGGGCATGATGAAGAACGGCAAGCTCGCCCGTCACATCGGGCAGGGCGGATGGGGCGAGTTCGTGCGGCAGCTCGCGTACAAAGCAGACTGGTATGGCCGAGAGTTGTATCGGATGGGCCGGTTCGAGCGCTCGACTGGCGTCTGTCCGGTATGTGGGCACCGGGCAGCCCGCCTGGCTCTCTCCGTCCGATCATGGACGTGTGAGGGGTGCGGGGCGGCGCACGACCGCGACGTCGCGGCGGCCCAGATCGTACTCGCGGCGAGGAACGCCGTGACTGCCTGTGGAGGGGACGGAAGCCCTAGCTGCGCCTCTGTGCGACAGGCTGTCCCCCATGAAACAGGAACCCGCCTAGAGCGGGATTTCGAATGACCTACGACGTTCGACTCTGCTGAGAAAAGCCGTCGTCTTCTGGCCCGAATGCTCTCCGTCTCATCAGACCGGCGTCTGGCGGGTTCCTGGGCCGAGGGCTGCCCGCGCGCGAACCTCAAACGTCATGACGATGTGCGCGACGCGCTGCCCCGCGCGGCCCGTGCCGACGAGGATCACGCGCGGGTGGATCACGGAGCCGCTGAAGAAGCGCACGACGGCCCCGTCGTAGGCCGAGACGAACGTGTCGGTCGACACGCCCTCCTCGGCCGCGCCGGTGCCCCCCGGCACGCGCCGGGTGACGCGCTCGGTGACCGCGAGCGCGAGCGCGCGCAGCGCGGGCCGCTGGTGCACGCGCGCGCGGCGGAGCCGCTTGGGCTCGCCCGGGGCGCCGAGCGCGAGCGGCGCCGTCTCGAGCGCGACCGCGACGTCGCCGCGCTCCGACTCCTCGAGCCAGAGCCGGCCCGCCGCATCGATGCCGACGAGACGCGACGGCGCACCGTCGACGCCGCCGGCGGCGAAGAACGCGACGCGGTCGAGGTCGCGCTCGTACCAGAGGCCGTCCGCGGTGCGGCACACGACGCCCGGCGCAAGCGGGTCGACGGACGTCACCCACAGCTCGCGGCCGCGGCCGCGGTGCAGCACACCGAGCGCGGCACCGGCTGCGAGGTGGCCGGCGTAGGGTCCGGTCTCGTCGCCGAGCGCGGCCGACAGGCTCGACACGTCCGCGAACGGCGTGAACGCGCGGACGTCCGTGAGCGAGGCCGCGGCCGTCGCGCCGGGCAGTCCCGCCGCTGCGGCCTGCGACGAGCAGCCCCCTGAGTCTCCGCCCGGCGTCTGGCCGGCGAAGAACACCTCGCCGTCGCCGACCTGCACGAGCTGCGGGTTACGACGCGTGAGCGCGATGATCGGGAACTGCCCGGCCTGCCCGGCCGACGCCGGCTCGGCGTTGACGCGCAGCGCGACGACGGCGTCGTCCGGGCCGTCGCCGACCTGGAGCGTCCGCCTGGCCGGCCAGGCGTGCACCGTCCCGACGTCGGAGGCGAGCAGGCGGTTCGGGTCGTAGTCCCACTCGGCGTTCAGCGCCTCGATGTCGGCATCGGTCAACACCGGGCCCGTCGCGTCGACGGCGTTCGAGACGACGTCGTCCAGGATCACGGCGACGTTGGCCGCCGGCGGAGCGTAGAGGTCGTGTGGCCGGCTGTCGCGCCGCCAGACGGTCGAGCCGCCCGGGCCCGCGGCCGCGTGGTACACGACGAGACGGCGCGCGCGGCGGTCGGGGTAGCCGACGACGTCGCCGGCGCGCATGGCCACGCCCGTCGTGGTGCCGGCGGACGCCGGCGCGGCGATCCGCTGGACGACGCCGTTCAGCGTCTCGATCTCGACGCCGATGCGCACCTGCGACCCGCCGGGCGCGACCGGGATGAAGGCCGGTCGCGGATAGTCGAGCGCCGCGCCGCCGAGCACGGCGCGGCCGTTGAACGCGATCGCCGTCGCAGCCCTGAGCCGGGCATAGGCGAGGTCGCCCGTGTCGAGCGCCGGCGCGGCATCGAGCCCGCCGGCCGGCTGCACGACGTCGCCGGTGACGGACGCCGACATGGGCGTCGTGGCCACGAGGCGGAACGGGGCGCCGTAGGCCGCCCGAAGGTCGAGGCCTGCGCCTGCGCCGCCGGCGTAGGTCGCCGGCGACGCGTAGACGCTCCAGCCTGTCACGATCCGGTCCCAGGGTGCCGGCAGCGGACCGCTCGTGAGCGTGAAGGCGAGCGAGCGCGGCGCGTCGAGGTCGGGGGTGCCGCCCGTGACCGGAATCGCGATGTCGGCGAACGTCGGCGGTCCTGCCGGCAGCACGCCGCCGGCCGTCCGGTACGCGACGCGGATCAGCACTCGACCGGGACGCCATGCGCGGTCCGAGTCGGCGCTGAGCGGCGACGCCACGGCCGTCGCTCGCGGCTGGGGCACGCCGCCGACGGCGTACGCTGCGTCGTCGTGCACCGCGAGCGTCTCGTAGGGCGCGGGCACGCCGCCCGGCGTCTGCTGGGACGAGAGGACCACGAGGCACGTCGGGCCGGACGGGACGAGCGAGCCCGTCACGAATCCGCCGGGGTCGGGCGGCAGCACGAGCGAGACGAGCGGCGCGCCGGGTGCCGGCGCGTTCCGCTCGCTCCACGGGTAGGTCTCGAGCTGGAGCGTGCCGGCGACGCGGCGCACCGCGACGAGACGGGCGAGCTCGGCCGCGCGCGGGCTGCGCTCCGGTACCAGGCGCTGCGCCACGGCCGGCTGCTGGCGCGTGTGGACGGCGGCCCACACGACGCCCGTGAGACCGGAGAAGAGCGGCGCCGGCGTGGACACCACCTCGTACTCGACGCCGCCGCCGGCGG
>JAYWIE010000340.1:0-2942 GCA_043789155.1 Rubricoccaceae bacterium
AACGCGACCGAGCCGCCGGCGGCCGTCGGCGCGATCGTGCCGTTGTCGTTCTCGGCCGGCACGGCCCCGTGGACGGCGTAGCCCGCCACGGGGTCGTCCGAGGCCGTGAAGCCCCACTCGTTGGCCCCGTAGTTCGGGTGGTTGCCGGGGTTGGTGATGGCGTAGGACCGCTGCGCGAGCGTGGCGCGGCGGCTGTTCTCGAAGTAGTCGCTCGTGCCGCCGTTGAAGGCGCGCATGTAGGCGTCCTGGATGCCGCGGAAGTCCACCCAGGCGTGGCTGTACTGGTGGCCGAAGAGCGGCGCGAAGCGGACGAACGTGAAGCCGGAGGCCTGAATCGGGCTGTACGTGCTGGTCCAGAAGCCCCAGTCCGGGACGGCCGGGAACGTGTCCGACCCGTAGGCGAGCAGGTACAGCAGCATCGCCTCGTTGTAGCCCGTCCAGCGGGTCGCGAGGAAGCCGCTCTCGGGGAACCAGCCGAGGCGGATGCCGCTGCCGCCGGCCTGGCTCCACCGCCAGTCGACGCGGTCGTAGAGGCGCTGCGCGAGGCTGCGGATCTCGGCCTCGTCGGCACCGGGGCCGTCGAAGTACTGGCCGGCGTAGAGGACGCCGGCCATGAGCAGGGCCGTGTCGATGGTCGAGAGCTCGTTAGTGCCGGCGCGGAGGCCGGTCCGCATGTCGAGAAAGTGGTAGAAGAAGCCTTTGTAGCCGGACGTGCCCGTCGCCTGCGTCCCCTGCGGCGTGGTCCAGAGCGTCCGCAGCGCCGCGAGCGAGCGCGTCGCGGCCTCCTCGCGCGTCGCCCAGCCGCGCTCGGCCGCGACGCCGAGCGCCGTGAGCCCGAAGCCGACGGCGGCGATGCTGCAGGCCGAGCCGGGCGTGCTGCGGTCTTTGATGAGGCCCGTGCCGGGGTCGGCCTCGTACCAGAAGTAGTCGAACGAGAGCGCCTCGACGAGGTCGAGGAAGGCGGCGTCCGTGAGCGGCGCGGGCGTCGCGGCGACGGTCGCGGAGGCCGGGCTCTGCGCGGTGCCGGCCGTGACGGCGTACTCGTAGGCCGTGCCGCGCACGACCGCGCGGTCGACGTAGTGCGGCTCGGCCGGGGCGGCGAGCGTCTCGAAGGTGCCGCCGGCTGGCCGCCGAAGAAGGGTGTAGCGGGCCGTGCCCGCGGGCGCGTCCCAGTGGAGCACGACCTCGGTCTCGCCCGCCCGCGCGACGACGCGCGAGGGGGCCGGCTGCGCGCCGGCCGCGTGCGCGAGCGCGAGCAGGACGATCAGGAACGGGGCGGAACGCCGGGCGAGAGCCATGAGGGCACGCAGAGGGTGGAGGCTCGCGAACCGGGGCAGACCCGCGAGGCCGTCAGGAGGGGCACCGGGGCACCTAGAACGAGACGCCGAGCGTGAAGCGCTGCGCGTTGCCGATGCGGCCGAAGTCGTTCCAGGCGTAGTCCAGCCGCAGGCCGACGCCGCTGAGCGACGTCGCGAGGCCGCCGCCGAGCGTCAGGCCGTCCTCGGACTCGCTCTGGAACAGGTTCTGGTAGCCGGCCCTGAGCGCGAGCGTGTCGCGCCAGAGCCACTCGCCGCCGAGGCTGACGCTCTCGGTGTTGTCGGACGGCTGGAAGGCCTCGGCCATCGCGACGACGCGGCTGTCGCGGCCGACCTGGACGGGCCACGACACGCCGACGCGGAAGAGCGTCGGGAGCGAGTACGCGTCGGTCGTGAGGCGGCCCGGCAGCGCCGAGTTGCCGCCCGACTGGTTGGGGTCCTCGTCGTAGCGGATCGAGAGGTCGAGGCCGTCGTAGGCGGCGCGCGGGCTGAGGTTGGCGAGGCTCGCGCCGAGCACCGGCCCGCCCTCGGCGATCTCGTAGCGGACGCCCAGGTTGAGGCCGACCGTCGAGAGCGTCGAGCGGTAGATGGACTCGGTGACGAAGGCGACCTGCGCCCCGGCCGAGAAGCGGTCCGTGATGCGGCGGCCGTAGCCGACGGCGAGCGCGGTGCTGTTGGCCTGGAACTGCTCGCCCGTCCCGAGCGGCTGCTCGACCGTGCGGACGTCAAGGCTGCCCGAGCGGAGCACGGTCGCCGCGCCCATGACCGTGCCGAAGCGGCCGAGGTCCACGGCGACGGCGGCGTGGTCGTAGGCGATGTCGGCGAGCCACGCCGCGTGCGTGAACTGCGCGTCCGAGCGGCCGAGCGCGCCGAGCGCGGCGGGGTTGTAGTAGGCCGACGTGACCTCGGTGGCCGTCGTGACGCCGGCGTTGCCCATCGCGGCGAGGCGGCCGCTGGGCTCGATGAGCAGGAACTGCCCGGTCGTCGTGCCGGCGTTGCTCTGCGCCGCGGCGGGCGCGCCGAGCAGGCCGCCGAGCAGGGCTGCCGCGCCGAGCAGGCCGCCGAGCGCGGCGCGTGCGCCGAGCGCGGCGCGGAGGGGGGAGAGGCGCTGGCTCATTTGACGAGGGCGAACCGGCCGACGAACGTGCCCGCGCCCGCGGCGTCGACGTGGAAGATGTAGAGGCCCGGCGCGACCTCGAGGCCGTCGCGCGTGCGGAGGTCCCACGGGACGGCCCCGGCCGTGCTGCCGTCCTGCGTGAGCGTCTGCACGAGCGTCCCGCGGACGGTGTAGACGCGGATAGTCGCGCCGGCGGGGATCGCGCGGAACTCGACGCGGCGCTCGCCGCGGCCCGAGACGGCGAAGCGCTCGGCCTCGAAGCTCGCCGCGCCGAGGTACGGGTTGGGCACGACGTACGGGTCCTCGGCGGCGAAGGCGTCCCGCGCGCCGTCGGCGTCGACGCGCGCGCCCGCGGCCGTGAACTCGAACACGTCGTCGCGCGTGAACGGCAGCACGAGGCGGAGCACGTAGGCGTCGCCCTGCCGGGGCGGGACGGCCCCCGCCGGGGCGCTGGCCGGGACCTCGAAGCGCCACGTCGCGCGCGGGCTCGTCGGCGCGGACGGCGCGTA
>JAYWIE010000341.1:0-2939 GCA_043789155.1 Rubricoccaceae bacterium
CTCCGCATCGTCCGCCGGGCGCTCGGCGCGACCGACGCCTCGGCCCGAGACCGCCTCGCCCGCGTGACCGTCGAGACCGGCGGCGACGACGAGCTCTACCAGGTCGTGTGGCGCGCCAACTCGCCCGGCGGCCAGATGGAGCCCGACGACGGCCTCCGCGCGGACGCCGTCGCGACGGTCCCGCCGGGCACGCCCGTCGCCGTGCGGACGCTCCGCGGCGGCGTCGCCGTGGACGGCCCCACGGGCGACCTCGACGTCGGCATCGGCGCGGGCGCGATCGTCGTCGGCCGCGCCTCGGCCGCCCGGCTGCGCCTCGACGCCCGCGCGGGCGACGTCACGCTCGCCGCGGCCCGCATCCCGCGCGGAGCCGCGTGGACCGTCGAGACCGCCGCGGGCAGTATCGACGTCTCGCTCCCGCCCGGCGCGGACGTCGAGATCGACGCCGCGACCGCCGCCGGCCGCGTCGTGGACGACGGGCAGGACGCCGGCCGGCAGCGGCGCGTGACGCGCGGCCGCGGCGGGGCGAGCCTGCGTGCGCGCACGGCCGCCGGGACCGTCACGCTCGGGCAGGCGACCGACGTCGACGGGACCGAGTCCGGCCAGGCCGGCGAGCCGTAGGGCACCGCGGCCGGCATGGGCCGCCACGCGCATGGGCTGCCGCGTGCATGGGCGCGGAAGCGACTCGGACGGCAACGACGGGAGGTGTAGCGTTTTAGCTCACCTTTCGGTCTGGTTATGTCTCACTTTGATACACGTACGGCGAGGCGCATCGCTGCAGGTGCGGTTCTCGTCCTCGCCCTCGCCCCGCTCGCGCTCGCCCAGGGCACGGGCACCATCGCCGGCCGGGTCTTCGAAGCCGACGGCGTCACCGCCATCATCGGCGCGAACGTCCGCATCGGCGGCACGACGCTCGGCGCGGCGACCGACCTCGACGGTGTCTACCGCATCATCGGCGTCCCGGCCGGCGCGTACGACGTCACGGCGTCGTATGCCGGCTACCCGTCCGTCACCGTGGCTGGCGTCGCCGTCAGCGCGGGCGCGACGCACACGGTCAACTTCAACCTGATCGAGAGCACGCTGGGATCGGTCGAGATTGTCTACGAGGCCCCGCTCGTCACCCACGACGCCGCCGGGCAGTCGCGCGTGGTGACCGGCCAGGACCTCGAGAACCTCCCGATCCGCGGCGTCGCCGTGACGGTCGCGCTCCAGGGCGGCGTCGTCGCTACGGAGGGCTCGTCGGACCTGAACGTCCGCGGTGGCCGCGCCGAGGAGGTCCAGTACTTTGTCGACGGCGTGCGTGTGACGGGCGTGCTCGGCGTGAACCAGCAGGCCGTGGAGCAGCAGGACATCCTGACGGGCTGGATTCCGGCCCGCTACGGAGACGTGTCCGCCGCGCCCGAGGCGCAGACGGCCGGCGTGCCGTCCCCGACCACCCGGGCATGGCCGGCCGGCCCCGCGCCCGCGGCTCCGGCCGTGCTCGACGGCGAGGACTACGCCGACGTCGAGGAGGTCGCGTTCCGGCGGCCCGAGCAGGCCCCGCTCTCGACGTTCTCCATCGACGTCGACCGCGCGAGCTACGCCAACGTCCGCCGGATGCTCACCGACGGCGTCCTGCCGCCGGCGCAGGCCGTGCGCGTCGAGGAGTTCGTCAACGCCTTCGAGCTCGACATGGCCGGCCCGACCGACGGCGCGCCGTTCGCGGTCCACACCGAGGTCGGCGCGTGCCCGAGGGCACCCGAGCACCGCCTCGTGCGCGTCGGCGTCCAGGGCCGGCGGGCGCTCGCCGCGGACCTGCCGCCGGCCAACCTCGTCTTCCTGCTCGACGTCTCAGGCTCGATGTCGAGCGCGGACAAGCTGCCGCTGCTCGTGAGCGCGTTCCGCCGCCTCGCGGCGCAGCTGCGGCCGCAGGACCACGTCGCCATCGTCGTCTACGCCGGCGCGGCCGGCCTCGTCCTCCCGCCGACGTCCGGGGCCGAGAGGGCGACGATCCTGTCGGCGCTCGACCGCCTCGAAGCCGGCGGCTCGACGGCCGGCGCGGCCGGCATCCAACTCGCTTACGCCGTCGCGCGGCAGCACTTCGACCCCGCCGCCACCAACCGCGTCCTGCTCGCGACCGACGGCGACTTCAACGTCGGCGTGACGGGCGAGGGCGCGCTGCGCGAGCTCGTCGAGCGCGAGCGCGACTCGGGCGTGCTGCTGAGCGTGTTCGGGCTCGGCACGGGCAACCTCCAGGACGCCCGCATGGAGGCGCTCGCCGTGTGGGGCAACGGGGCCTACAGCTACCTCGACTCCGAGCGCGAGGCCGAGCGCGTCTTCGTGCGCGAGATCGGCGGCACGCTCGTCGCCATCGCCAAGGACGTCAAGGTGCAGGTCGAGTTCAACCCGGCGACCGTCGCCGGCTACCGCCTCGTCGGCTACGACAACCGCGTCCTGCCGGACGAGGCCTTCGCCGACGACGCGCGCGACGCGGCCGAGCTGGGCATGGGGCACCACGTGACGGCGCTCTACGAGGTCGTCCCGGCCGGCGCGCCCGAGACGGGCCTGCCGCCCGCGCAGCGCCTCCGCTACCAGCGGCAGTCCGAGCGCGGCGACCCCGGCGAGATGCTGACGGTCCAGCTGCGCTACAAGCCCGCGACGGGCCCGGGCACGTTTGCGAGTGAGAGCGTCCTGATGAGCGTCCCGGTCGGCCCGGCCGTCGCCGCCGCGCCGTCCGACGCGATGGCGTGGACGTCGGCGGTGGCCGAGGCGGCGCTCGTGCTACGGCAGAGCGCCTACGCGCCCGGCGCGACGCTCGCCGGGGCTCTCGCCCGCGCCCATACGGCCCGCGGGGCCGACGCGACCGGCGACCGCGCCGAGTTCGTCGGCCTCGTCGAGCAGGCGCTGCGCCTCACCGCCGGCCAGGCGCAGGTCCGCGACTGAGGCGGGACGTCGTTGCGGGG
>JAYWIE010000342.1:0-10416 GCA_043789155.1 Rubricoccaceae bacterium
TGCGCGCCGGCGGCCATGAGCGTCCTCGTGTGGCCGGCGAGGTCGTGGCCCGGCGGCACGACGCCGACCGGGAGCACGCCGGCCGCGAGCGCGGCACCGATGTCGTCCACCGAGTCGCCGGCGAACAGGGCCGTCGCGGCCGGCCGGCCGAGGCGCTCGAGCGCGCGGAGGACGCCGAACGGGTGCGGCTTCTCGCGGCCGGCCTGCTCGTCCATCCCGACGACGACCGGCACGAGCGCGTCCCACCCGAAGTGGCGCAGCGTCCACGCGGCGTCGGCCTCGGGGCGGCCGGTGACGAGTGCGAGGCGCGCCATGCCGGCGAGCTCCGCGAGCGTCTCGGTGCGGATCATCGGGGGCTCGGTCGTGATGAGCCCGTCGAAGTCTGCCCCGCGGTAGCGCTGCTGGAAGGTCTCGACGACGGTCTCGTACGGGACGTCGACGCCGGCCTCGGCGAGGAGCGCGTGCGAGAGCACCCAGTCGTTGTTGTAGCCGCCGGCGTCCTTGAGCGCCTGCACGCGGCCGGCCGGCGGCGGCGCGCCGCCGAGCGCGGCGACGGTCTCGTCGATGGCGCGGCGGAACGAGCCGCGGACGTCGACGAGCACGCCGTCCATGTCGAGCAGGACCGTTTCGATCATGGCGGGGATGTGGGATGTGGGATGCGGGACTCGTACAGCGCCGCGCGGAACGTCTGAGCCTGTCATCCTGAGCGTCAGCGAAGGATCTCAGCGTGGCGTCGAGATCCTTCGCTGACGCTCAGAAGCTGTTTGGTGAACGAACCCCTCTCCTCGGGGAGGTGCCCGCCTTGCGGGCGGAGGGGGTTTTCGAGGTCGGGGCATCGCGAACACCCCCCCAGTCGCTGCGCGACAGCCCCCCCGGGGGGGCGGTTTTCATAAGCGCTCGCTTCGCCAAACAGCTTCTGAACGAACGTGAAGGATCTCGACGCGGCCATTCGGCCCAGACGTGACAGGTGCGACGGCTGGAAGGTCGGCGTTGAGGTCCTTCACTGGCGTGGGCTGCGCCGGCCTTCGGCGCAGGATGACAGGGTCCGAGAACGCGCGCGCCCTGCCGCACCCGTTCTTCGCCGGCTCTCGCCCGGCCCCGTCCCGATCTTCGGGTCCGCAACGCAGGCGATCCGCCATGCGGGACACATGCTCACGGCCACCGGCCGGCAACGCGAAGGGATGGTTTACTCGTTCGTCCAACCGGTCGTCACCGCACGTAGGCCCGTCGCCGAGCGCACGGGCGTGACGGCGCTCGTCGCGTCGCGCGTTGCCACCTGGGTGCGGGCGAGCGCGCGCCGCCTCGTCCGCACGGGCCGCCTCGCCCGCGCGGCGCACCGCTGATGGCGACCCCGCACGTGCTCGTCGTCGTGGACTCGCTGGACCCCGGCGGGGCCGAGACCTACGCCGTGCAGCTCGTCAACGCGCTCGACGCGCGCGGCCTGGCCGTGACGCTGGCCGCGGGCCTCAACAACGGCAACCGCCTCGACCCGACCGTGCGGCCGGGCGTGAGGCGGCTGCCGCTGCCGTGGCGCTGGCAGCCGCGCAAGGCCGCGCAGGTGCGCAGCCTCTGGGCGTCGTCGCAGGACCTCGCGCGCTACATCCGCGCGAGCGGCGTCACGGTCGTCCACACGATGCTCCCGGCGACGATGCTCGCCGGGTTCGCCGCGGCCCGCCGCGCCGGCGTCCCGACCGTCTTCACGCCGATGCAGGTCTCCGGCACGACGACGCGCCACCACCACGCGGTAAACCGGCTGCTGCTGCCGCGCATGGACCTCGTCGTCGCCCTGGGCGACTTTCTCCACGCCGACACCCGCGCCGCGTTCGGGACGTCGGCCGAGCGGACGGTCGTGTGCCGGCTCGGCATCGACGTGGACCGCTTCGCGCCCGGCGGGCGGGCCGCGGCGCGGGCCGCGCTCCGCCTGCCCGAGGGCCTGCCCGTCGTGGGCATGTGCACGGGCCTGCGGCCGAGCAAGGACCCGATGCTCGCCCTGCTCGCCTTCGCCGCGCTGCGCCGGCTCCGCCCGGCCGCCTTCGTCGCCGTCGGCGAGGGCGAGATGCGGGGCGAGATGGAGGCGTTCGTCGCCCGCGAGGGCCTCGAAGCCGATGTCCACCTCGTGGGCCACTGCGACGACGTGCGGACGGTCGTGCCGGCCTTCGACCTCTACCTCGAGACGTGCCACGGGCCCAACCTCGGCCTCGCCCCGCTCGAGGCGATGGCGATGGGCGTGCCCCTGCTCGTTGCCACCCGTAGCGCGGACGAGATCCGCATGGCGGCCGACACGCTCGTCGACGGCACGGCCGGGTGGAGCGAACGCGCCGAGCCCGGCGCGCTCGCGGCCGGGATGGACGCCTTCTTCGCCCGCCCGCCCGACGCCCGCGCCGCGCTGGACGCTGCGGCCCGCGCCACGGCCGTCCGCCACTACCGGTGGGACACGCACATGGACTGCCTCGCGGGGCACTACCTCCGTCTGACGCGATGAACACGTTCTTCCTGGTCCTCATGATCGCCGCGTGGTGCTCGTACGTCATCGTCTCGCCGCGGTCGCGCCGCGCCAAGACGCTGCTCATCGCGGGCGCGATGCTGCGCTTCGCCAGCAGCTTCTTCGCGCTTTACGTCATCGGAGCGCTCTACGGTGGGGGCGACTACCTCGGCTACATGCGCAACGGGACGCGGCTCGCGTCGTGGATGGACATGGGCAAGTGGGACCTCGTCTCGAGCTACTTCTGGCAGAGTGGGCTGCCTGTCTGGGGGACGCAGTTCATATCCAACATCGTCGCGGTGGCAGTGTATCTCTTCGGACTGAACCTGCCCGAGTTGTTCGTGGTGTTCAGCTTCGTTGGATATGCCGGGTGCGTGCTCCTCGCCGCCGCCGTCCGGCGGGTCTACGGCGAGCAGGTCTACGACCGCGTGCTGGCAGGCCTGATGCTGTTCCCGTCGCTGTGGTTCTGGCCGTCGATCCTCGGCAAGGAGCCGCTCGTGCTGCTTGGGATCGGGCTCGCCCTGCTCGGGTACGTCTCATTACGGTCGCCGCTGCGGCCGGCCCTCGTCGGTGGTGGCATCCTGCTCGTGTTCCTGATCCGGCCGCAGATCGCGGTCGTCCTCGTATTCGCGCTGATGGCCGGGCTGTGGCTCAACAACCAGGGTGCGTGGACTGCGGGCCGGATCGTCCAGATGGCTCTGGGTCTGATCGTTGCCTTCGTCGCGATCTCCTATGCCAGCGACGCGCTCGGCTTCTCCGTCACGGACTCCGGCGAGCTCGACGACTACCTGACGAGCAGGTCCTCGAAGAGCTCGTATGGCGGGAGCGCGATCGAACTCGGGGGGCCGACATGGGCCAAGCCTCTGCTCGGCCTCGGGACGGTCCTGTTCAGGCCGTTCCCGTGGGAGGCCTCCGGCGGCGCAGGCCTGGTCTCGGCCATCGAGACACTCCTGTTCTGGGTCTTCGCGTGGAACCGCCGCGGCCAGATCCTGGCGTTCCTGAAGACGCGGCCGCGGACCGCCCTGTTCTGGTTCAGCGTCGCGTTCGTGCTCGTCTACGCGACCACGCTCGGCGTCGCCGTCGGCAACCTGGGGACGCTCGTGCGGCAGCGGCTGCACATCTACCCGTTCCTGTTCCTGTTCCTGGTCGCCATTCCCGTCCGCCGGAAGGCCCGGCGCGCGCCCGGCCAGGCGGCTCGCCGCCCGGCGCTCCCGCCGGCTCGTCCGCCGGCGCTCCCGCCGGCCCTCGCCCCCGTGTCGTGACGCCGCACCTCGTCCACGTCATCACGCACGCCGTCTCGGCGGACCACCTTCTGCGCGGGCAGCTCGCGGCGATGCGCGCGCGCGGGTGGCGCGTGACGCTCGTGACGAGCCCCGACCCGGTTCTGGCTGCCGTCGCTGCGCGCGAGGGCGTCGAGGCCGTCGCCGTGTCCGTCGCGCGCGAGATCGCGCCCGCCGCCGACGTCCGGACGCTCGCGGCGCTTGTCCCGCTGCTGCGCCGCCTGCGGCCCGACGTCGTCAACGCGAGCACGCCCAAGGCGGGCCTGCTCGGCATGGTCGCCGCGCGCGCGGCCGGCGTCCCGGCGCGCGTGTACGTCCTGCGCGGGCTGCGCCTCGAGACGGCCGTCGGGCCCAAGCGCCGCATCCTCGCTGCGACCGAGCGCGTCGCCGCGGCGTGCGCGCACCGCGTCGTGCCCGTGAGCCCGAGCCTCGGCCGGCGGGCCGTTGAGATGGGCCTCGTGCCCGCCGGCAAACTCGCCGCCGTCGCCGCGGGATCGTCCAACGGGGTCGACGCCGCCCGCTTCGCGCACCCCGACCCGGCGGCCGTCGCCGCGCTCCGCGCGCGCCTCGGCCTGCCGGCCGGCACGCCCGTCGTGGGCTTCGTCGGGCGCTTCACGCGCGACAAGGGCATCGCCGAGCTCGTCGACGCCTTCGGCCGCCTGCGGGCGGCGCGCCCCGGCCTGCGGCTGCTGCTCGTCGGCGCGCCCGAGCCCGGCGACCCCGTAGCCGCGGACGTGCTCGCGCGCATCGCGGCCGACCCGGACATCCTCACGCCGGGCTTCCTGCCGGACCCCGCGGCGAGCTACGCCCTCATGACCGTCTTCGCCTTCCCGAGCCACCGCGAGGGCTTCCCCAACGTCCCGCTCGAAGCCGCCGCGGCCGGCCTGCCCGTCGTCGCCGCCCGCGCGACCGGCACCGTGGACGCCGTCGTGGACGGCGTGACGGGCGCGCTCGTGCCCCTCGCCGACGCTACAGCCCTCGCCGCCGCCGTCGGCCGCTACCTTGACGACGCCGCGCTCGCCGCGGCCCACGGCGCGGCCGGGCAGCGCCGCGCCCACGCCGACTTCGCCCCGGAGCGCATCTGGGACGCGCTCGAAGGGCTCTACCGCGACCTCCTGCGCCGCTGACGCCTGTGCCGATGACGCCCTACCTCCGCTACGCCAAGCCCGCTCTCGACCGTGCCGCGGCCGCGGCCGCGCTCGTCGTGCTCGCGCCCGTGCTCGGCGGCGTCGCCCTCGCCGTCCGCCGCCGCCTCGGCAGTCCCGTCCTGTTCCGGCAGACGCGGCCCGGGCTCCACGGCGCGCTCTTCGAGATGGTCAAGTTCCGCACCATGACCGACGCCCGCGACGCCGCGGGCGCGCTGCTGCCCGACGCCGAGCGCCTGCCGCCGTTCGGGCGGTGGCTCCGCGCGACGAGCCTCGACGAGCTGCCCGAGCTCTGGAACGTGCTCCGAGGCGAGATGAGCCTCGTCGGGCCGCGGCCGCTGCTGACGCGCTACCTCGCCCGCTACACGCCCGAGCAGGCCCGCCGCCACGACGTCCGCCCCGGCATCACCGGGCTCGCGCAGGTCGGCGGCCGCAACGCGATCTCGTGGGCCGACAAGTTCGCGCTCGACGTCCAGTACGTCGACACGGCGTCGCTGGCGCTCGACGTGCGCATCCTCTGGCGGACCGTCGCCAGCGTGCTCCGCCGCGACGGCATCAGCGCCGCCGGCGACGCGACCATGCCCGAGTTCGCACCGCTCCCGCTATGACCGACCTCGTCATCTTCGGCTCCGGCGGCTTCGCCCGCGAGGTGCTCCAGGTCGCGCTGGACCAGAACGACGACGCGCCGACGTGGAACGTGCTCGGCTTCCTCGACGGCAACCCCGAGAGCCACGGGACGGCCGTGCACGACCTGCCCGTGCTCGGCGGTGCCGACTGGCTCGCCGCGCAGCCCGGCGTCGCCGTCGTCATCGGTGTCGGCGCGACGCCCGCGCGGCGGCGCATCGCGCGGGCGGTCGAGGCCGTCCGCCCGACCGAGTTCGCGACGCTCGTCCATCCCCGGGCGTGGACTGGCCGCCGCGTCGCGCTCGGGCCCGGCACGGTCGTCTGCGCCGGCTCACTGCTGACGACCGACATCAAGACCGGGCAGCACGTCGTGATCAACCTCGACTGCACGGTCGGACACGACTCGTGCCTCGCCGACTTCGTGACGGCCGCGCCGAGCGTCAACGTCTCGGGCGATGTGATGGTCGGAGAGGGATGCGACCTCGGGACCGGGGCCGTCCTCATCCAGGGGGTGACCGTCGGCGCGTGGACGGTCATCGGGGCGGGCGCGGTTGTCGTGCGGGACCTGCCGCCGAACGTGACGGCCGTCGGCGCGCCGGCGAGGGCGATCAAGGAGCGGCCGGCCGGCTGGCACGACTGACCGGGGGCCGGGGTCCTGGACGGAGACCGAGCGCATCCTGAGACGTCCTGCCGTCTTCAGGCAAAGGTCATTCGGCCGGCCGCCGGAACGGCGATCTTGGGCCACAATCTCTTGCCCGAGACCATGCCGGACCGCATCTTCCTGTCCCCGCCGCACATGGGGGCCGCCGAGCAGGCCTACGTCGCCGACGCCTTCGCGACCAACTGGGTCGCGCCCGTCGGGCCGCACGTGGACGCCTTCGAGGCCGAGTTCGCCGCGGCCGTCGGCGCGCGCCACGCCGTCGCGGTCACGTCCGGCACGGCCGCGCTGCACCTCGCGCTGCGCCTCGCCGGCGTCACCACGGGCGACGAGGTCCTCGTGTCGGACCTGACCTTCTGCGCGTCCGTCAACCCGATCCTGTACCAGGGCGCGACGCCGGTCTTCGTCGACTCGGAGCCCGCGTCGTGGAACCTGGACCCGAACCTCGTCGAGGACGCGCTCCGCGCGCGCGCAGCGCGTGGCCGGCAGGCGAAGGCGCTCGTCGCAGTCCACCTCTACGGGCAGACGGCCGACCTCGACGCGCTCGCCGAGATCTGCGAGCGCTACGGCGTCGCGCTCGTCGAGGACGCCGCCGAAGCCCTCGGGGCGACGTACGCCGGGGCCGCCGGCGGCCCGGGCCGCGCGCCGGGCTCGGACGGCCAGTCGGGCATCTTCTCGTTCAACGGCAACAAGATCATCACCACCTCCGGCGGCGGGATGCTCGTCACGCCGGACCGCGCCCTCGCCGACCACGCGCGCAAGCTCGCGACGCAGGCCCGCGACGACGCGCCGCACTACCAGCACTCCGAGGTCGGCTATAACTACCGCCTCTCGAACGTGCTCGCCGGCATCGGCCGCGGCCAGCTCGCCGGCCTCGCCGAGAAGGTCGACGCCCGCCGCGCCACCTTCGCCGCCTACCACGACGGCCTGCAGGACCTGCCCGGCGTCGGCTTCATGCCCGAGGCGGCCTGGGGGCGCGCCTCGCGCTGGCTGAGCGTCGTCACCATCGACGCCGAGGCGTTCGGGGCCGACCGCGAGACCGTCCGGCTCGCGCTCGAGGCCGAGAACATAGAGGCGCGGCCGGTGTGGAAGCCGATGCATCTGCAACCTGTGTATTCTATGTACGACCGCGTTGGCGGGGCCGTCGGGGCCGCCCTGTTCCGCGACGGGCTGTGCCTGCCGTCGGGCTCGGCCCTCACGCCGGCCGAGCGCGAGCGCGTCGTCGCGGCCGTCCGCGCCGTCCACCACGCCCACGCGTCGCCCGTCCACGCCCACGCGTGAGCGCCGTCGCCTACTTTCGCATGTCGGCCGCCCCTCCACTCGCCGGTAGCACGCCCCGATGACGCGGACCCCGAGTCGCAGCCGCTCGGTCCTGAAAGGGGCCCTGGACCTCGCCGTGTGGACGGCCGTGGTGCCGGCCGCGTACGCCATACGGATGGATATCGGCGTCTTCGCTCAGGTCGGCGACGTCGCGGCGTACGCCGTGGCGGCGCTGCTGCTCAAGACCGTCGCCGTCGCGGCGAGCCGCAACACCCGCCGCGTGTGGCACCGCGTGGGCCTGCGCGACCTCGGCCCGCTCGTGACGCTCGTCGCGGCAGTGACGCTGGCCGAGATGGTGCTCGTCCACACGGTCGCGCACCCGGCCGTCGTCGTCCCGCGCAGCGTGCCGCTGATCGAGGGCATGGCGGCGCTGATCGGGCTCGCCGGGCTGCGCTTCGCGGCGCGGCTGTACTACGAGGAGCGCGGCGTGCTGCGCGTGCGCCTGCGCTCGGCGGTCGCCGAGCGCCGCGTGCTCATCGCCGGCGCGGGCGAGTCCGGGCTGATGATCGCGCGCGAGATGCAGCGCCACCCCGAGTCCGGCCGCCGGCCGGTCGGCTTCGTCGACGACGACGCGGGCAAGGTCGGCCGCAGCTTCGCCGGCCTGCGCGTCTTCGGCAGCCTCGACGACCTCACGCGCATCGCGGCGCGGACCGACGCCGACGAGGTGCTCGTCGCCATGTCGGCCGCGGGCCCGGCGACGCTGCGGCGGCTCGTCGACGCCGCGCGCGAGGCCGGCGTCGAGCACCGGACGGTCCCGAGCCTGCACGACCTCGCCTCGGGCCGCGTGAGCGTGGCCGCCGTGCGCGAGGTCAACGTCGAGGACCTGCTCGGGCGGCCGCCGGTGCGCCTGGACCCCGGCTCGATCACGGCCTACCTCCGCGGCCAGTGCGTGCTCGTCACCGGCGCTGGCGGCTCCATCGGGTCCGAGATCGTCCGCCAGATCGCGCCCTTCGGGCCGGCCTGCATCGTGCTGCTCGGGCGCGGCGAGAACAGCGTCTACCACGTCGACCGCGAGCTCGGGCAGACGCACCCCGAGATCCCGCGCCACGCCGTCATCTGCGACGTCCGCGACGCGGCCTCGCTGCGCGACGTCTTCCGCGCCTTCCGCCCGAGCGTCGTCTTCCACGCGGCCGCGCACAAGCACGTCCCGCTGATGGAGGCCAACCCGGCGCAGGCGGTCCTCAACAACGTCGTTGGGACGGGCAACGTGGCGCGGCTCGCGCTCGAGTTCGGCGTCCGCCGCCTCGTCAACGTCTCGACGGACAAGGCCGTCAACCCGACCAACGTCATGGGCGCGTCCAAGCGCGCGGCCGAGGGCGTCGTCGCGCGCGCGGCCGAGGCCTGCGCCGAGGGCTGCTCGATGGTCTCGGTCCGCTTCGGCAACGTCCTCGGCAGCCGCGGCTCGGTCGTGCCGCTCTTCCGCGAGCAGATCGCGCGCGGCGGGCCGGTCGTGGTGACGCACCCGGACATGGTGCGCTACTTCATGACGATCCCGGAGGCGTCGCAGCTCGTGCTCCAGGCCGGCGCGCTGAGCGAGAACGGCCGCGTGTACGTGCTCGACATGGGCGAGCCGGTCCGCATCCAGGACCTCGCCCGCGATCTCATCCTGCTCTCGGGCCTCGAGCCGGGCGTGGACATCCAGATCGAGTTCTCGGGCGCGCGGCCCGGCGAGAAGCTCTTCGAGGAGCTGCTCACGGCCGAGGAGGGCACAGAGCCCTCGCCGCACGCCCAGATCTTCGTCGCCCGCAAGGCCCCGCCGAGCGTCGCCTTCGAGGCGCGCCTCGCCGCGCTCGTCGCTGCGGCCGAGCGCCACGACGCCCCGGCCATCATCGACGCCTTCCGCACGCTCGTGCCGACGTTCTCGCCCGAGCGCGCCGTCTCCGGCGACGTGCCCGAGCCCGCTGCGCCCGAGGCGGCCGCGCCGGACGTCGCCTCCGGCGACGGCGCGCTCGCCGGGCGGCCTGTGCCCGCCCGGTAGCGGTGCTGCGCCTCGCACTGACGGCCCGCTACGCCGCGGGCGTCGTAGCCCTCCGCCGCCGCGATGTCCTGCTCACGTGCTACCCGCGCTCGGGCAGCACGCTCGTCCGGTTCGTGCTCGAGCACGATGCCCGCCTCACCGCCGGCGACGCGGACCCGGTAGACTTCCACGCGCTCAACGCCGGGCAGCCCGAGCTCGGCATCGACTGGCTCTGGCCGCGGCCCGCACAGGCCCGCATCGTCAAGACGCACCGGGCATGGTCGCCGGTCCTCGCCCGGCCCCGCGCCGTCCTGATCGTCCGCCGCCCGCTCGACGCCGTCGCGTCGTACCACACGTACTGGTCGGGCCTGACGCACACGGCCGCGCGCCCGCTCGGGGACTTCCTGCGCGACGCGCGGCGCGGGCTGCCGCAGTGGGTCCGCCACACGCAGGGCTGGCTGCCGCACGCCGACGCCGTCGTCCGGTTCGAGGCGCTGCGTACGGACCCCGCGCCGGCCGTCGCGGCCGTGCTGCGCCTCGCCGGCCGCCCGGCCGACCCGGCGCGCCTCGCCGAGGCCGCGCGCCGCGCCGACGCCCGGCACGTCCGAGCGGCGCAGGCCGAGACCGGCTTCGCCGGCACCGACGCCTTTGCGCCGGGCTTCGTCTTTGCCCGCAACCTGCCGCCCGGGGCCGGCGCGGCGCGCTTCTCGGACGCCGACCGCGCCTGGGCCGCGGACCTGCTCGCCGCGTCGGGCCTCGACGCCGCGCTGCCGGGCCTGCTCGGACCCGCAGACGGCCCGCCCGCATGACGCGCGTCGTGTGCCTGCTGCCGCTGCCGCCGCCGGCGACGGGCCAGAGCGTCGTCACGAAGACGTTCCTCGACGCGCTGCGGCCGCACGCGGACGTCGAGGTCGTGGACACGGCCGACCGCGTCCACGTCTGGCGGCGCT
>JAYWIE010000343.1:0-2927 GCA_043789155.1 Rubricoccaceae bacterium
CGACCGGCATCAGGTCCGGCCGGGCCGTCACGAGGAACCAGATGATCTTGCCGCGGAAGCGCGTGTCGGACATCGCCTGCGCGATCTGGCCGAAGACGCGGCTCGACACGCCCGAGTCGCCCTGCGACGAGCGGTCGCCGAGGGCGGCGTCGGCCTCGTCGATCATCACCGCGACAGGGTTCATCGCGCGCAGCAATCCGAGGATCTTCTCGAGGTTGCCCTCGGTGACGCCCTGCCACTGGGAGCGGAAGTTCTTGAGCATCACCATCGGGATGCCGATCTCGGCCGCGAACGACGTGATGAGGAACGTCTTTCCGGTCCCGACGGGCCCGTTGACGAGGTAGCCCATCGGCATCACGTCCGGCCGGCCCGATTTGATGGCCGCGGCCGCGGCGCGGAGGTGCTCCTTGGCCTCGGTGTGGCCCGCGACGGAGTCGAGCCCGAACGGCGACTCGACGAACTCGAGCAGGCCGTACGCCTCGGCCTCGATGAGCTCCTTCTTCTTGTCCGAGAGCGTCTCGAAGGTCAGCCGGCGCTCGTTCTCGAGCACGTCCGCGAGGATCGAGCGCAGCTGGACGTAGCCGAGCCCGGCCGTGTTCTGCGCGAGCGCGAGGTCGGGGACATCCGAGAGGGCGGCGTAGCGCGCGCGGGCGTCCGTGCCGGAGGGCCCCCCGCTGGAGAGGAACCACTCGATAAACTGCGTCCGCTGGTCCTGGTCCGGCAGCGTGATGTTGAGCTCGGCGTTGTACGGGCTCTGGACGAACGGCCGCGAGAGGTCGTTGAGGTTCTCGGCGATGAGGACGAGCGTGAAGTCCGCCCGGAGCAGCGTCGGGTCGTGGGCCCACTTCTGGAGCGTGACGAGCGCGGCGCGGTCCTCGGTCGAGTAGGACGCGGCCTCGGACATCGGGACGACGGTCTCGGCGTAGTCGATGACGCACGCGACGCGCTTGCCGTCGGCGAGGCGCAGGCGGAAGTAGTTGTCGAGCAGGGCGAAGACGCGGGGCGGGTCCTTGGGCATCCGCTTGGCGAAGTCGGTGCCGAAGAGCGAGTCGTAGCCCGAGACGGCGCGGGCGAAGTCGCGGCGGGACTCGGCGTCCATGAAGTGGATGCCGTCCGAGCGGTCGTAGAACACGACGAGGTCGCGGCCGGCGAAGAGGTCCTCGGAGAGGAACTGCCGCAGCGGCAGGTAGGCCCGCTGCGTGCTGCCCGCCGGCGCGTCGACGTCGGCCGGGACGAGGTCGCGGACGTTGCCGTGCAGCACGAACTGGTTGATCGTCTTGGTGAAGTAGCGCCGCGCGAGGTCGCTGGCCCACGGCGGGTAGTGCGCGAGCGGGTCGGCGGGAGCGGCCGGGGCGGCGGTCGTCGAGGAAGAGTCGGGCATCGGGGAACGGAGCGGGGGCGTCGGGCGAAGATACCGGGCGTGCCGGGCCGCACCCGCCCGCCGTCGGTAAAATCAAGCCTGCTCTACCCCCCCAAACCCGCATGTTCGACTGGATCTCGAATCCCGAAGCCTGGGTCGCCCTGGCCACGCTCACCGCGCTCGAAATCGTGCTCGGCATCGACAACGTCGTCTTCATCTCGATCCTCTCGGGCCGCCTGCCGGAGGCGCAGCAGAAACGGGCGCGGACGCTCGGGCTCGGGCTGGCCATGTTCGGCCGCATCGCGCTGCTGCTGGCCATCGGCTGGGTGATGGGCCTCACGGCCACACTGTTCCACCTGCCGTTCGGGGGCGAGGAGCTGGCCGAGGTGACGGGCCGTGACCTCATCCTGATCCTCGGCGGCGCGTTCCTGATCTACAAGTCCACACACGAGATCCACAACAAGCTCGAGGGGGCAGAGGAAGGCGCTACGGCTGGCGGCAAGGCCGCCACGTTCGGGAGCATCATTTTCCAGATCCTGCTGCTGGACCTCGTGTTCTCGCTGGACTCGGTCATCACGGCCGTCGGCATGGCGGACGACATCGGGGTCATGATCGTCGCCGTCGTCGTGGCGATCGGCATCATGATGGCCTCGGCCGGGGTCATCTCGTCGTTCATCGAGACGCACCCGACGGTGAAGATGCTTGCGCTGTCGTTCCTGCTCATGATCGGCTTCGTGCTCATGGCCGAGGGCTTCGGGCAGGAGATCCCGAAGGGCTACATCTACGGCGCGATGGCGTTCTCGCTGCTCGTCGAGACGCTGAACCTGCGGACGAAGAAGGGCGCGAAGCCGCCGGTCGAGCTGCGCGGGCCGGGCCCCGGCGTCGGCTCGGGGATCCCGGCCCCGGGGTTCGAGAACGCTTGAGAGGGGACGGGGGATGCGGGATGGGCAGACAGTGCCGGTGCTCGCGCTACCACGAGGGTCAGGACGGCTTCACGTCCCGTATCCCATATCCCGGCGGAGCCTCCCGCATCCCCCGTGACGTGTGTGCGTTGAGTGTGTGACGGCGCGCCCGTGACGCGCGGCTCTGCTCTAACCGACTCTCCGACACCATGCCCGCCTCGCTGCGCCTCGCCCCCCTCCTGATTCTGGTCGCGGCCGGCTGCCAGGCGCAGACGCCCGCGCCGGTTGCGCCGACCGCGCGCCGCGCCGGCGGCGTCGCGGGTGCGGCCGCCGAGATGGCTCCGGCGGCGCGCCGCATGGACCGCGCCGCGGCTCCCGGAGCCGCGGGCTACGAAGACAGCGCGCCCTCGGCCGACGGGACCGGCCGGCGCTACATGGGCCGCGAGATCGCGCGCGTGATGAGCCACCGCGGCGCGGCGTGGCTCGAGCGCGACGACCGCGCGCTCGAGGAGCGGCCCGACATCCTGCTGCGCGCGCTCGACCTGCCGCCCGATGCCGTCGTGGCGGACCTCGGCGCGGGCACGGGCTACTTCACCTTCCGTCTGGCCAGCGAGGTGCCGCAGGGCCGCGTCTACGCCGTCGACATCCAGCGCGAGATGCTCGCC
>JAYWIE010000344.1:0-2855 GCA_043789155.1 Rubricoccaceae bacterium
ACAGCCTCACGGCCGGCTACGGCCTCGCCGACCCGGGCCGCGAGGCCTACCCGGCCCTCGTCGGCGAGCAGCTCGCGGCGGCCGGCATCCCGGCGCGCGTCGTCAACGCGGGCGAGTCGGGCGAGACGTCGGCGGGCGGGCTGCGGCGCGTGGACTGGGTGCTCTCGCGCACGACGCCGGACGTCTTCGTGCTCGCGCTCGGGGCCAACGACGGCCTCCGCGGCCAGCCCGTCGAGGCGATGGAGGCCAACCTCGCGGCCATCCTCGCCAAGGTGAAGGCGAAGGCCCCGAATGCGCGCCTCGTCGTCGCCGGCGTCGCGACGCTGCCGAACTACGGCGCGGCGTACGGCGAGGGCTTCCGCGGCGTCTTTCCGCGCGTGGCGCAGCAGGCCGGGGCCGCGCTCGTCCCGTTCCTGCTCGAGGGCGTCGCGGGCGACCGCGCGCTGAACCAGGCCGACCAGGTCCACCCGACGGCGGCCGGCGCGCGGATCATCGCGCAGACGGTCGGGCGCGTCGTCGTCCCGGTCGTGCGCGAGGCCGCCGCGGCGACGTCCTAGAAGTTGACCCGGAGCCGCCCCCCGCTCGGAATGTCGGTCCCGAGGGTCCGAGCCCCGGTGAGCCCGAACCGGTTGAAGACCGCGATCGCTGCGTCTTTCCCGAACAGACGGAAGGTGAGCGGCAGCTCGCCCTGGACTCCCGCCGCAATCGTGGACCCGTCCACCTGGAACGTCCCGGCCGGGTACTCGGCGCTGACGAGTTGCCGGGCGACGGCATACCCTCCTACCGACGGCATCAGGGCGAGGCTGCGAAGCAGCGGGACGCGTCGGCCGACCGTCGCGGAGACGTCTTCCCGGACGCTCCGGAATCGGTAGTCGAATGCGTTCTGGAAGACGCCGGCATCCGAAAAAGTACTCCGGACACCGCCGGTCGTCAGGTACTCCACGGTGCCTTCGAGGCGACCGGTAAAGCCGGCCCCGACCGAGCGCGTCACGCCGGTGATGACGCCCAGCCGTGTCCCGTCGTAGTTGAAGCCGCTCGCGTAGCCGATTCTGAGCCCGAGGTCTGTGCCGTTCGAGAAGCGGTAGCCGACCGTCCCATCGAGTCCCTGGAGCCCGTCACCGCTGAGCGTGATCTCGTTCAGACTGGCGAAGCCGCCCGAGCTGTCCGCGTACTGCGTCTGGGCGAGGGCGGGGACCGAGGCGAGCACGGCGAGGGCGGCAGCGAGCAGGCGCATCCGGGCAGGCGGTGGGTGTGCTCGAAGGTATGCCGAGCGCGTCTCGCCCCCGCAGTCGGCACCGCAAAAGGCCCCACGTGGGCGAACCTGAAAGAGATTGGTCGCTTCCACGCCTATGTCCCGAGCCCTGCCGCCTTGTCGCCGAGGCGCGGCTCGGTGCCGTCGAGCAGGCGGCGGACGTTGGTGCGGTGCGTCCACAGGATGAACAGAGGCACGAGGAGCGCGAAGCCCCAGACCGGCAGAGCGAACCGCGCGCCGAGCGCCGTCTGCACGCCGAGCGTCGCCGGCAGCGAGAGCGTCGCCAGGATGGACCCGAGCGAGACCCGGCGCGTCGCCCACATCGCGACCGCGAACACGGCCACGGCCACGAGCGTCGCGACGGGGATGAGCCCGGCGATGAGGCCCGTGCCGGTCGCGACGCCCTTGCCGCCCTTCCACGACCCGAAGAAGAGGCGGCCCCAGACGGTAGTGACGTGCCCGAGCATCGCCGCGACGCCGGCGAGGACGGCGAGCCACGCCGCGCCGTCCGCGCCGAGCGCCGCGGCGTCGGCGAGGCGCGGCGCGAGCAGCGTCGGGAGCAGGCCCTTGGCGAAGTCGAGCCCGAGCACGGCCGCGCCGGGGCCCTTTCCCAGCACGCGCCAGACGTTGGTCGCGCCGGCGTTGCCCGAGCCGTGCTGGCGCAGGTCCACGCCGTGAAGCCGCGCCGCGATGAGGCTGAACGGGACGGCTCCGAGCAGGTAGCTCAGGGCGGCGGCGAGGACGGCGGACGACATGACGGGCGGGGCAGGAGGGAGGGCCGTGGCAAGTTAGACGCGCGAAACGCAAGCGCCGGGCAGTGCGGCGTCTGTGAAGAACGCAGGCCGAATCGGGCTATGTGGAACGGAATCGCGCCCTTCGGGGCGGGTTGGGGCTTTGCGAAGGCGGGGCAGGCGGGCGTGCCCTATCCTTTCGACCGCGCCGCCAGACGGCGGCGCGCCGGCCGCTTCACCCCGCACCGCCGGTCTCCGCTGTTCCGCCCGCCCACTGCCATGTGAGCCGTCTCGTCCTTCTCGCCGCGCTCGTCGCCGCCCTCGCCGCCCCCGCGTCCGCCCAGACCGTCACGCCGGGTGGACGCCGCGCCGAGGCGCGCCGAGGCGTCGCCAGCTTCTACGCCGCCTCGCTCCACGGCCGCCCGACGGCGTCGGGAGCCCGCTACGACCGCGGGGCCTTCACGGCCGCCCACCGCACGCTGCCCTTCGGGACCGTCCTCCGGGTGACGAACACGCGCAACGGCCGCGCCGTCTACGTCCGCGTCAACGACCGGGGCCCGTTCCACAGCGGGCGCGTGCTCGACCTCTCGAACGCCGCCGCCCAGTCGCTCCGCATCGGCGGCACGGCGAGCGTGTCCTACGAGGTCGTCCCGCGCGGCGACGCGCCGGCCGCGATGGGCCCGGCCGAGTAGAGACGCCAGAACCGAGCCCCGACGGCCGCTCCGAGACGCTCGGGGCGGCCGTCGCTGCGTTCACCGGGCTGCGTTCACCGGACCACGCTGACGAGCGCGAGGGGCCCGGCCCTCCCGTCGAGCGCCACGCGGACGACGTAGACGCCGGCCGGCAGGCCGCGCCCGTCGAGCGGCACCGCC
>JAYWIE010000345.1:0-2923 GCA_043789155.1 Rubricoccaceae bacterium
GCCCGCGCGCCGCTCCTGATGGACCCCGCGCTCGTCGGCCGGGTCGTCCGCGCCATCGTCGACGAGGCCGCGGCCGTCCCCGGCGCGCGCCACATCGACGCGCGCCTCGCCGACGACGGCAACCGCCTCGTCTTCGACGTCGCCGTGCGCGAGCACCCCTCCACCGACCCGACCACGGCGACGCTGCCGGCGGCGACGCCGCCGGACCTGCTCGTCGCGCGCCTCATCGAGCGCCTCGGCGGCGTCGTCGACGCGACGCCCGACGCGCCGTGGCGGCGGACGGTCCGCCTGCCGCGCCACGCCGCCGTCGTCGTGGACCTCCCGCCGGCCGCGCTCGCCGTCGACGCGCTCCACTTCTCCGCCACCCCGCCCACCGGCGCGCCCCCGGCCGACGAGCCGGACGTCCTCGACGCCGTGCCGGCCGACGCCTTCGCGGGCCCGGCCGCCGGTGGCCCGCTCATCGGCGGCTCGCCGCTTGCCGGCTCGCCCTTCGACGAGCCCGCATGGACCTCGGGCGGCATGCTGGCGTAGGTTTCGGCCCTCCGCCGACCCGCCGCACATGTCCGACAGCCTGCCCCGAGACAGCGGGGCCCCCGACCCGCCCGCCGCCGCCTTCGTCCCCGAGTACGCCAAGCCCGACGTGCCCGGCGTCTACGCCGGCTTCGACAACACCGTCGCCGTGTACCACGTCGTCGGGCCGGACGACGGCTTCGAGACGGCCGCGCGCGGCGTGATCGCGCGCCTGCGCGACGCGCAGGACCGCTTCCCGGACTGGCCGCGCACGCTCTACCTCGACGTCGCCGGGCACGCCGGCGACGCGGCGGGCTTCACGCCCGACATGTACGAGCTCCAGCAGGATTTCCTGTTCTCGTCGGTCGCGCCGTTCGTGAGCGCCCTCGAGACGCCCGTCACCGGCGGCCTCGTCAACCCGAGCCCGCAGCGCAACGACGTCCCGCACCGCCTCTCGTTCGGCGGCGACACGCGCCCGCACGCCGGCCAGGTCATCGGGGACCATTAGGGTTGGGAGGGTTGAGAGGTTGATGATTGAGGGGTCGAGAGGGAAATGCACGTCTCCTCAACACGTCCTGCGTGTAGCCCACCCGTCTTTTAACCCCTCAACCATCAACCTCTTCACCTCTCAACCCTCCCACCGGATGCGCCGCGCGCTCGCCTGCCTCTCTGTTCTGATCGGTGCCGCCGTGCAGGCGCAGCCGCTGACCGTCGCCGAGGTCATGCAGCGCCCCGAGGCCTACGTCGGCGGATGGCCGGGCGGGCTCGCGTGGACGCCCGCGGGCGACGCCGTCACGTTCGAGTGGAACCCGCAGGGCCGCTACGACGCTGACTCGACGTTCCGCGCGTCCGTCTCGGCGCAGGGCGTCGCGGGCGCGCCCGCACGCATGGGCCTGGCGGCCGCGCGCGACATGCCGCCGCCGTTCCCCGGCTGGCACGTGCCCGGGACGGACGCTGCGCGCGCCCGCGTCGTCGGCGCGCGCGACGGCGACCTGTTCCTCACCGATGTCGCGACGGGCCGGACCGTGCGGCTCACGCGCACGCGCGAGCCAGAATCCGACCCGGCGTTCCTCGCCGACGGCCGCGTCGCATTCGTCCGCGACGCCGGCGGCCGCCCCAACGTCTTCGCCCTCGACGCGGCCACGGGCGCGGTCGAGCAGCTCACCGACCTCCGCGCGGGCAAGGAGCCGGCCGACGCGCCGTCGCCGCAGGACGCCTACCTCCGCGCGCAGCAGCGCCGCCTCTTCGACGTCGTCCGCGCGCGCACGCGCCGCGACTCGCTCCGCACGGCCGCCCGCGACGCCCGCCGCCCGCGCCCGGTCTACACCGGCGACGACACCGTCGAGGGCCTCCGCATCGACCCGACCGCCCGCTTCGCCACGTTCCGCCTCCGCGCCGCCGACGGCGCGACGCCGACACGCATCATCAGCTACGTCACCGACAGCGGCTACGCCGAGACGGCCGAGTCGCGGCCCAAGGTCGGGGCCGCGCAGGGCGCAGGGGCGTTCACCGTCGTCGACCTCGCGCGCGACACGAGCTACGTCGTCCGCCTGCGGAGCCTGCCCGGCGCGGACGAGGCCCCGGCCTACCGCGTCGCCCTGGACTCGGCCGCCGTGGACTCGACGCGCCGCTTCACGGCCTGGGGTCCCCTCTGGTCGCCCGACGGCCGCTGGGCCGTCCTCGACGTCCGCTCGCAGGACAACAAGGACCGCTGGATCGCCCGCCTCGACGCCGCGGCGGGCACGCTCGTGACGCTGGACCGGCAGCACGACGACGCCTGGATCGGCGGGCCGGGCGTCTCGTGGTGGGGCGGCGAGAGCGCGCTCGGCTGGATCCCGGCCGGCCGGGATGCCGGCGGCCGGGACGCAGGAGACGGCTGGCGGCTCTGGTTCCAGTCCGAGCGCACGGGCTGGAGCCACCTCTACACCGCCGACCCGGCGACGGGCCGGACCGAGGCGCTGACGTCGGGCGCGTTCGAGGTGTCTGACCCGCAGTTCTCTCGCGACGCCCGGACCGTCGTCTTCCAGTCGTCCGAGGGCGACCTCGCGCAGCGCCACGTCTGGCGGATGCCCGTCGGGGCGTTCGCCCGCCGCGAGCGGCTCACGGCCGGCGTCGGCCGGTGGGACGCGCTCGTCGCGCCGGACGACGCCCGCGTCGCGTACCTCTTCTCGGCGGCCAGCGCGCCGCCCGAGGTCTACGCGGGCCGCGTGGGGGCCGCGCCCGCGCGCGTCACCGAGAGCCCGTCGCCGGGCTTCCGCGCCCGTGCGTGGCTCGCGCCCCGCATCGTCCAGATCCCGGCGTCGGACGGCGCGCTCGTCCCGGCGCGTGTCTACCGCCCCGAGGACGTCGGGGCGACGCCCAACGGCGCGGCCGTCGTGTTCGTCCACGGCGCGGGCTACCTCCAGAACGCGCA
>JAYWIE010000346.1:0-2917 GCA_043789155.1 Rubricoccaceae bacterium
CGACCCTGTCCCTCGCGGCGTAGTGGAGCGCTGCGACCTCCGGAATGGCCATGACCTCGTCGTAGTCGAGCTCCCTGTCGACGACGAGCCGCTCCGCGAGCCGCTCGATCCCGCGCCAAACGTCGGGGGCGTTGACGAGCTTCATGGCGTCCTGGAAGGCGTCCTCCACGCCCACTCCGAGGCGGCCGAGGTAGGCCCGGGCACGGGGCGCGTCACCGGTGCCGAGCACCTGCTCGGCCACCACCATGTCCAAGAGCGCGTCGTCGGGGCACACGTCCGGCTCCATGACGGAGATCTCCGCCGCGAGCCCCGCCAGGTTGAAGAGGGCCCGCGCGTACAGGCCCGTCGCCAGCTGCTCCTTGAACTCGCCAGCGATCTCGGTCTCCAACAACGCGACGTGAATCACAGGTTCGATGCCGCGGAAGCGGATGAACCCCCTGCGGCCGGTCTCCTCGCTCTTCGCGCTGTCGTAATCGAGGACCTTGACGAACTCGAAGGACTCGCCGAGCGCGGCGACCATCACGACGGCATGGCCGGCCTCATGGTAGGCCGCTTCGCGGAGGAACTGGTGGAGGTAGAGCGAGCGGTCTGCGGTATTCATAGATGGGCGGTTGTTTCAGACAACCTACCTGCATCACGCTCGCGAATCAATACATATTCAGTTGATATTTGAAGGGTATTATTTATACGTAGAATGCGATGTTTAGTTGCTCGCTCTAACCCTCTCGCCACGACCGCGTGCAGAAAGGTTGAGCGATGGTCGCAGGACGCCGCAGTCCCCACCCAGAGCGGCCATACATCGTCTCGGTCCAGTAGCAGAGTGAGGCGGGCAGGGGCGATGGCAGACTTGCTCCAATACGACGAACAGCGCCGAGGCTACGGCACCGCGTAGACACGGTCCACGGTCTCACAGCTGGCTGCCCGCGCCACTATTCGCGGCCTGAATGCCCGGTATGGAATCCGGCGTGCCGTCCGGAGGGGGACTATGCATCCTCTCGCCTCGGGGCGCTTCCGTTTTGAGGTACCCGGGTCTTTCCTGACCCGCAGGATGCACACCTGAGCCCGACTGCCATCCCGGCGGCCGGGCTCGTCTCGTTTACGCCCGCTTCGGGCACCGACCTGCACGTCCGTGCGGTCGTCCTCCAACACGGCGAGCAGTCGCTTGCCACAGCTACGGCCGAGGGGCCGTCGCCATGAACACCATCCCCACCTTGGGCGAGATCCGCCCGTCCACGACCGGCGACAACGCCGAGTCGTTCTCCGTTCCGCTCTACGCCCTCCGTCGCCGCGAGTGGCGCGTCATCACGCCCGACGAGTGTCGCGTCTGCGACTGCCTCGTCTGCGCCTGGCGCAAGGCAGGGCTGCTCGACACGCCTGTCGCGCCCGTCGTCCGCGAGCCCGACGCTGGCTACACGTGCCCCTCGTCGTACTGTCCGGGCTGCAACACGGTCCGCTGCGTGTGCCCGCCCGACGGCTACGAGGACGACCTCGCCGATCAGGCCTACGGCCTCGGCCACGAGCACGGGCTCGCGGACGGCCCCGAGAACCGACCGACATGGCGCTGGCTCATCGACGCCGGCCTCGACGCCGAGAGCTACCTCGCTGGCTACGACGACGGCTGTGACGGTCTCCCGCTCTACACGGTGGTGCCCGTGGTGCGAACGACGCCCGTGCTCTGGGACGACCTCGACGACGGGATGCCGTTCTGAGCGCCCGCCGGCTTCTCTAGCCCGCCATTGCAGCGGGCACCCGGGCTGACCTACGGCCTGATGGACCACCACCGGTCCACCCACACGACGCCCGCCTCGGATTCCCCGAGGTGGGCGTCTCCATTTCCAGCCGGCACGTCGCCGGTCTACTCGCTGGGGAGAGGTCCCCGCGTCATGTACACGATCATCAACAACAAGGGCGAGCTGCGCCCTGCCATTACGCTCGCCGTCCACGACCGGACGGCCACGTACACCCGCATCCCCGAGCCCGAGGCCCGCGCCAATCGCATCGCCGCTGAGGCCGCCCGCTGGCTCCAGTTCGCGGCGGACAGGACCCAGATGAAGCCCGCCGTCCTGAGCCAAAAGGCGCTCGACAGCGCCTGCTTCTCGGCCGTCACCGGCGCTGCGGGCTTCGCCGTGCCGTCGAAGCTCGCGGGCGTCAAGCTCTACCAGCGCGCGCTTTGGACGCTCGTCCGCGACGGGTACCGCGTCTTCGACGAGCTCGAAACCGACACGGCGACGACCGAGGGCGTCCGCGTCTCGTACGGGGACACGCTCCTCGGCGAGGTCCAGCCGAAGCACGTCCCATGGCTCCGGCCGCTCATCCCGTTCGGGCTCACGGTGCACCTCGCACGCATCACGGGCTCCGAGACCGAGGGGCGCACGCTCGGCGTCAACGTCGTCTTCGGGCACGCCGGCCCGGCCATCACGGCGCTGGGCGTGGCGCTCGGCACGTCAGGTGACGGTTCGGCGACGCGGCCGTCTGTCTTCCCGGTTCCCGCACTGCCGCGCTCCACAGGCGACGGGGCCTCAGGCGAGCTCACGCTCGTCGTGCCCACCGGCGACACCGATCCGCTCGACGTCGTGCTCTACCGCGACATCGACGGCACGGCGCGGGCGACCGTCGTCCACACGCCCGTCCATGCGCCGACGGGCATCGACTGGGGACGCCTCGGCGCAGGCCCGGCCGACCTCGCGCTCGCCGTGCTCACGGCCGTCGCGGGCGCGGACATGGCCGAGCGCCACAGCGCCGCCTTCGCGGCCGAGGTCGTCGCGCGCATCCCCTACGCCGGCGGCGTGCTCCGAGCCGCCCGAGTCCGCGACTGGCTCGCCCGCCAGCCCGCCTGACGACACACCGGCCGTGCCTGCGGCGGCCCCATCCATCACGACCATGAACACCAGCCCCAAGACCGCTCCGGCACGCCGGA
>JAYWIE010000347.1:0-2916 GCA_043789155.1 Rubricoccaceae bacterium
TCTTCCGCTGGCGCGACGTCTGGTCCCGCGACTTCGGCTCCGGCTTCGGCCCCGGCGCGATCGTCTCCGACATGTACGAGGCCGTCCTCGAGACCCTCGACTACGAGGCCGCGCGCTACGCCGCCCACGACCCCGCCGGGCTGAAGGTGAGCGACGACACGAGCCAGGGCGGCTCCGCCGAGTCGCTCGGGTGGGTCCTCAAACTCGTCTGGCGCGTCTTCAAGCACACCGGCGACACGGACTGGCTCGCGCGCATGGCGGCCGCCTTCGAGCCGTGGGTCGAGATGTGGACCAGCCGCGACGCCGACGACGACGGCCTCATCGTCGACGTGACCGAGTGGATGGACCACAGCCGCTTCCTGCGCCTGCCCGAGGGCCAGCGCACGCTGTACTCGAACGCGCTCTACTACGCCGCCCTCCGGCGCATGACGCACGTCTGCGACGCGCTCGGCCGCCCGGCCGACGCCGAGCGCTACCGCTCGCTCTCGGAGCGCTCGCGCACCGGAATCCACGAGGCCTTCTGGAACGAGGGCGGCTACTTCAACAACGCCGTCCAGTGGGGCGTGCCGGACACGGGCCTCTTCCTCGCCGACAACGCCATCGCCGTCGTCGAGCGCATCGCCTCGCGCAACGAGCGCTTCCGCATCCTCGAGACCATCCGCGAGCGGTCGTGGCGCGCCTTCGGGACCGTCACCAACGACCTCCCGATGCACTACCTCGACGCCCACAACGACCACAACGTCAAGGTGTGGCCGTGGTGGATGGCGCACGAGGCCAAGGCCCGCTTCCTCAACTTCGACGCCGAGGGCGGCCTCCACGTCCTCGCCAAGATCGTCGACACGTTCGCTATGCCCGTGCTGCCGGGCCTCTGCGAGGAGTACCTCAACCCCGACGACGGCTCGCAGGACGACGTCGTCGGGCACGCCTTCATCACCGGCTCCGGGGCCTTCCTCGACGCGGTCCTCTACGGCCTCGTCGGGCTGAGCGTCACCGCGCCCGGTGAGCGCGCGCTCCGCCTCGCCCCGGCCGTCCCGCGGACGTGGACCGACTGGTCCGCCGACGTCGACCTCTTCCAGGGCCGCATCTGCCTCGACCAGTCGCCCGAGGGCTACCGCGTCGAGATCGCCGGCACGCGCGCCGAGACGTTCGAGCTGCGCGTGCCGCCGCGCGAGGCCGTGGACCTCGTGACGCTCGACGGGGCCGAGGCCGAGCCCGAGCGCGTCGAGGACGGCGCGAGCACGCTGCTCCGGTTCGCGCTCACGCCCGGCGCGGACCACGTCATCGAGGTGAGCTTCGCGCGCCGGCGCTCCTTCACCGGCGACTTCGCGATGCCGCCGCTGCCGCCGCCGGTCACCGTCCTGCAGCCGCTGCTGATGGACGAGCCGCGCCTCTTCGCCGACGTCCTTCAGGCCTTCGTCCGCTCGGCCGTCTCGTTCTTCGGCCGCCTGCGCCACGTCGCCGCGCGCGAGATCTCGGCCCTCGACGGCCCCGGCGACCTGCTCGTCGTCGTCGGCAACGAGATGCCGCTGCGCACCAAGCGCGGCGCGTCCGTGCCCAAGATGATCGACGGCTTCCTCGGCCGCGGCGGGTCGCTGCTGCTGCTCGGGCCCCGCTTTCCCGCGATCGACATCACGGCCGGCTACCACGGCGGCGCGCAGATGGGCGGCCACGCCGGCATGTTCTGGTGGAAGGACTGGCAGGGCGGCCGCTGGGTGGACGCCGACCCGGACACGCGGGAGGCGCTCCCCGCGCCGCGCCACGAGGGCACGGTCTACTGGGGCTCCGGCCCGCTCTTCGCCGCGTGGGAGCACGGCCTCGGCCTGTTCGGCTTCGAGACGCCCTGCCGCGGCGTCTTCGACGTCGAGGGCGGCGTCGTCGACCCGGACCAGCACGTCGAGGTCGTCTACACCGACTGGACCGTCCGCAAGCCGTGGTCCTTCACCCCGCTCGCGTTCACCGAGCGCGACGAGCAGCAGACGACCGGCCCGCGCCGCGAGCGCTACCCCTGCGCCGCGCTGCTGCAGAACTCGGAGACCGGCGCGCGCATCGTCGTCGTGGCCCCGGCCGTGTGCTCGCGGACGGACCTGCTGCACCGGATGCTCGCCCACGTCGCCACGCCGGGCGTCGCCGCGGCCGTTGTAGACGTCGCCGTGCCTGCGTCGTAGACTCGGGGCTATGGAGCCTCTCTTCCCGATCCCTGGACCTGAGCACGTCGCCGAGGCCGTCCGCCGCCTCGTCGCCGCGGCAGACCCGTTGCAGATCGTCGTCTTCGGCTCGGTCGCGCGCGGCGAGGCCGGGCCGGACAGCGACCTCGACCTGCTCGTCGTCATGCCCGACGGCACCGACCGGCGCGCGGCCCGGCGCGTCCTCTCGCTCTCCCTTGCGGCGCTGGACGTGCCCAAGGACGTCGTCGTTACGACGCCCGAGCACTCGGCGCATCACGAGCACTCGTGCTGGCACATCGTCGCGACGGCGCTCCGCGAGGGCGCGCTCGTCTACCAACGGCCATGAGCGCGTCCGAACCCGCCGAGTGGCTCCGCTTCGCGACGACGGACATGGCCGCCGCGCGGCGTCTGCTGACGTCGGAGCCGTTGCCCGCCGTGGCAGCCTACCACGCGCAGCAGGCGGCCGAGAAAGCGATGAAAGCGGTTCTCGTCGCCCGGAATGCGCGGGTACCGAAGATCCACGACCTGCTCGCCCTCGCCCGCCTGCTCCCGGATGTGGGCGGCCTGCCACCCGACGCCGCGCTCGACGTGCTGACCTACTACGCCGTCGACTCGCGATACCCGGACGACATGCCGGACGTGAGCGAGGACGAAGCCCGCGAGGCCGTCGCGCTCGCCGAGACGGTGCTCGCGGCCGTCTGCGCCGCGCTCGGGGCGTGACGCAGCGAGGCCCGGGCGACGCAGGGTCGCC
>JAYWIE010000348.1:0-2910 GCA_043789155.1 Rubricoccaceae bacterium
GAGCGCCCCGTAGAGACGCCCCGCTGGGGCGTCTTCTTCGTTCCGGATGGCACCACGCCATGACGTCCCCGTCCGCGTACCTTCTCGCCTGCCGTGCCCCAGCACCTCGACGTCTTCCACCTCGGCCGCGTGCCCTACGCCGACGCGCTCGCCGTGCAGCGGCGGCTCCAGGCCGAGCTCGTCGCCGCTCGGCACGACGCCCGCGGCCCGCGGCACGCGCTGCTGATCGTCGAACACGACCCCGTGTTCACGCTCGGCGCCTCGGGCAACCCGGCCAACGTGCTGCTCTCCGAAGCCGCCCTCGCCGAGCGCGGTGCGACGCTCGCCCGGACCGACCGCGGCGGCGACGTCACGTTCCACGGGCCGGGCCAGACCGTCGCGTACCCGATCCTCGACCTCAACCGGCTGCGGACGCCGCCGGCCGCCGGCCGCCCCGGCGGGGAGCCGCTCCGCGACCTCCACCGCTACCTCCGCGCGCTCGAGGACGCCGTCATCGACACCTGCGCCGGCGTCGGCGTCGCGGCCGGGCGCGTCGCCGGGCGGACGGGCGTGTGGGTCGGGCCGGACGCGCGCGGGCCGGAGCGCAAGGTCTGCGCGATGGGCATCCGCTGCTCGCGCTGGGTGACGATGCACGGCCTCGCGCTCAACGTCACGACGGACCTCGCCTGGTTCGACCTCGTCGTGCCGTGCGGCATCGCGGACCGCGGCGTGACGTCGCTGGCGCACGAGACGGACGCGCCGCTCGGCGGCGTCGAGGCGGACCTCGTCCGGCACGTCGCGCACCACGTCGGGGCCGAGGCCGTCCTGCACGCGGACGGCCCCGCCGCACTCGCCGAGCGCCTCGCGGCGGTGCCGCCGGCCGCCGTGTGAACCTTGGGGCAACCCTGCACCGCGCCGCCTGTGCGGGCGTACCGTCGGGACCGGGCGCGCCGCGCATGTGCTACGTTCCCGCAGACCCCGCCATCCCCGACCGCCATGTCCCCGTTCAACACCGACCAGTTCGCCCTCCAGCTGCTCGCCGAGGCCCTTTTCTACGACGAGGAGTACGGCGCGCTCGGCAACGTGAGCCTCATCGACCAGGAGTCCGTCCGCGAGAAGTTTCTGGCGTCCTACGACCCCGAGCGCGATCTCTTCCTCATCGAGGAGGCCGTCGAGTGGGAGGACCTCGACGCCGACGACGACGGCGAGGTCGACTACGCGCTCGCCGTCGACGGCAAGGAGTACAAGACGTTCGAGACGCCCGAGGACGCCGCCGAGACGCTGATGGCGCTCGCGAAGGAGCACAACCTCGCGCCGAGCTTCATGATCCTCTTCGAGGAGGACGCGGCGTAGCCGCGGACGGGATGCGGGACAGGCCATACGGGATGTGCAGAACGCCTCGAGCGGTTCTGTTCATCCCGTATCCCGCATCCCCCATCCCTCCTTCGCGAGGGCTAGCCACCCGGCGATGAACGCGACGCCGCCGAGCGGCGTGACGGCCCCCAGCACGGGGACGTCCAGCAGGACGAGCGCGTAGAGGCTGCCCGAGAACACGACGCCCCCGGCGACGAACAGCGCCGCCGCACGGCGCGACCAGACGCCGGCCCGGCTCGCGGCGAACGCGCCCGCGAGGGCGTGGGCGAGCCCGTACTGCGCGCCCGTCCGCCACACGTCGAGGCGCTCGGGCGTGACGAGGTCGCGAAGCGCGTGCGCGCCGAACGCGCCGGCCGCGACCGAGGCGGCCCCGAGAACGGCGCTCGCGGCGAAGAGACGGCGGGCCGCACGGTCCGTCATAGCCGGGCGTCCAGGACCTGGAACGGCGTCACGCGGCCGTTGAGGCGCAGCGTGTACGACCCCGGCGCGAAGAGGCCGTCGAGGCGGACGTAGAAGCGGAACGGACGCACGACCTGCGCGCAGACGGCCCCGCGCGGCTGCCGCATCGTGAGCGTCATCGTAACGAAGTGGCCCGTCTGCTCCTGCGTGACCGCGTCGAGGGCGGAGCACGCGTCGGGGAGCGCGCCCTTGACGAGGACCTCGACCGGGACCGCCTCGCCGGGCGCGCCGGGCATGGCCGCCCGGACCGCGACCGAGTCCACGACGGCCGTGTAGACGAAGACGCCGGCCGTGTCCGCCGGGGCCCCGATGAGGAGCGTCTCGCGGCCGTCCGGCCCCCAGCCGTCGGCGCGGTGCCCGAAGCGCTGGTCGCCGGTCCGCGTGCGGCTGCCGGAGCAGGCGGCAAGCGCGAGGCCGAGCGTGAGCAGGACGGCGGCGCGCGTCATCCCTCGCTGCCGCCGGCGTCGCTGCTGGCCTCTGTGCCGGCCGCGCTGCCCTCGCCGCGGAGGATGGGCGAGTCCGGGTGCTCGTCCGAGACGACGTTGATCGGGGCGTCGCCCCAGAGGCGCTCGAGGTCGTAGCGCGAGCGCAGCTCGGGCGTGAACACGTGGACGACGAGGTCGAAGTAGTCGAGCACGATCCAGCCGGACGAGCCGGGCTGGCCCTCGCGGTGGAGCGGCCGCTCGCCGCCGTCGGCGCGGAGGCGGTCCACGACCGAGTCCACGATGGCGCGGATCTGGAGGTCGGACTCGCCCGTGGCGAGCACGAAGTAGTCGACCTCGCCCGAGATGCCCCGCAGGTCCATCACGGCGACGTCGAGGGCCTTCTTGTCGAGCGCGGCGTCGACGGCGAGGCGCGCGAGGTCGTGGCCCTTAGTCGGGCCGGTGCGCGGGGCGCGGAGCGTCTGTTCGGTGTCTGGAGTCATGTCGGGAGACGGTGGAATCTGTGGAGCTAGAGGTTGGCGAGCGGGCCGAAGCGGGCGTAGTCGCGGCCGAGCGTCACGCGGACGGTGAGGTCGTTCTCGGAGAAGCGCGACGAGTCGGCGTCGACGATGCGGCGCTGGGGCAGGCCGAGCGCGCCGGCGACGGTGACGGCGTC
>JAYWIE010000349.1:0-2903 GCA_043789155.1 Rubricoccaceae bacterium
GGAGCGAGCCCTGACGGAAACCCTCTGAATGCAGTTTGGAGTTTGAAGGTTGGAGAGGGCGAACGTCGCGCTATGTTCGACGCCCTCTCAACCTTCGACGCGGATTCTCTTCAAACTGCATTCTCTTCAAACTCGTACTTCCCGATGCCTGTCACCAAGACGACGCCGGTCCAGGTCCCCGGGCCGGGCGGCAAGACGATCCACGAGCACGTCGGGCACGTCGCGACGGGCACGGCCGGGCTGTCGGTCGCGCACATGATCGCGCCGCCGGGGTGGTCCGAGCCCGCGCAGACGCCCGCGTTCGACGAGGTCACGGTCGTGCTCCAGGGCACGATGCGCGTCGAGCACGGCGCGGGGGCGTTCACGGACGTCGGGCCGGGCGAGACGGTCCTGGTGACGGCCGGCGAGCGGGTCCGCTACGTCAACCCGTCCGCGACGGAGGGCTCGGAGTACTGGGCCGTCTGCACGCCGGCGTTTTCGCCGGGCGCGGTCAACCGCGAGGCGGAGTAGTCACGCCGGCGCGTCCGGACCGAGGGCGCGGACGGCGGCCTCGGCGCGGCGCGCGATCTCGCGCCAGCCGTCGCGCGTGTCCGGGACGCCCGCGAACGAGAGCGGCGGGCCGAAGGCGAGCGCCACGCGGCGCGGGCGCGGCAGCCGGCGCTCCGGCGGGAACGCCTCGTGCGTGCCGCCGAGAAAGCACGGCACGACCGGCACGGACGTCCCGGCGACGAGGTGGCCCACGCCGGGCCGGAACGCGCCCATCGCGCCCGTGCGCGAGCGGGTGCCCTCGGGGAAGAGGACGTAGACGCAGCCGTCCTCGGCGAGCCGCGCGCGGAGCGTGTCGAGCGCGTGCGCGCCGCAGCGGTCGCGCCACAGCGGCAGCGCGTTGAGCACGCCCGCGGCGAACGCCGAGACCGCGGGCGTCGCGAAGAAGGTGTCGCCCGCGGCGAGCGGGAACAGCCGCCCGGCCACGCCTGCGGGCACGGACGCCGCGAGCACGAGCGCGTCGAGGTGGCTCGCGTGGTTGGCGACGAGCACGTACGGCGCGCCGACGGGCAGGTGCTCGCGGCCTGTAACGTGCAGGCGGTGGACGAGCCGCAGGTAGGCGCGCACGAGAAGCCGCCACGCCCAGCCGGACGTCGCGGCGACCGGGCCGGGCTCGCGCTCGAGGCTCGCGCGGCGCTCCGAGGGCGTCAGCCCGAGGTCGCGGGCTGGGCGGTACTGCCAGTCGTTCACGGGATGGGGGATGGGGGATGGGGGATGGGGGATAGGGGATAGGGGATGGGGGATGGGGGATGGGGGATGGGGGATGGGGGATGGGGGATGGGGGATTTGACCGGGACGTCCCCGTTTGTTCCGACCGTGCGCGCCGTAGAGGTGCCCCGCTGGGGCGTCTTTTCCGATCTGGATGGCACCGCGCCGGTACGTCTTCGCCGGGGCGTCGGCCACCACGCCCGAGGTGTCGCGACGGTCCTGACGGTACCCGTCCCACATCCAGTATTCCACTCCCCTCACGGAATGCCGATCAGGCGGGAGAGCACCCGCGTCGGCTCGCTGAGGCCGATGCCGTTGAAGTAGCCGACGTAGTGGAACACGACCGGCGCGACGAGCAGCAGGCTGTCGAAGCGGTCCAGCAGGCCGCCGTGGCCGGGGATGCGCGCGCCCATGTCCTTGACGCCGATGTCGCGCTTGGCCGACGACAGCACGAGGTCGCCGGCCTGCCCGGCGACGCTCACGAGCAGCCCGAGCACGACGAGCGAGACCGGCCGGCCCGCCGGCGTCCCGGCCAGCACGACCGACCCGAGCGCGGCCACGAGCGCCGTCGTGCAGGCGAGCGCGCCGAGCGCGCCGGCGCGCGTCTTGCCAGGGCTCGTCTTCGGGAGCAGCTTGCGCGAGCCGAACAGGCGGCCCGTGAGGTAGGCGAAGATGTCGTTGAGCTCGACCGTCAGCAGCACCATCAGCAGCAGCGGCCGGTACAGCGGGTCGTTGGCGAGGTAGCCGAGGTAGCCCAGCCCGTGCACGAACAGCAGCAGGCTGACCGTCCCGAGCCCGACGCGCTGCAAGTAGCCCTGCGGCGCGTCGCGGAGCACGGCCACGGCGGCCAGCAGCGAGACCGCCAGCGGCGGCACGGCGACGAAGAAGCCGTACCAGTGGTCCGCGACGGCGTACGTCGAGAACGCGAGCGCGACCCCGACGACGGCCGCGATGGCGCGGTCGCGGAAGAGGCCGGTCGCGCGGGCGAACTCGCCGAAGCAGAGCGCGCTCAGCACGGCCACGCCGGCGATGACGGCCGCGGCCCCGAGCAGGACGGGCCCGATGAGCAGCGGCACGAGGACCGCCCACGACCGGATGCGGAGCACGAGCTCGCGGTGCGTCTCCGCGCTCGTCCGGCCGAGACGGTGGAGCACGGCCACGGCGACGGCGCTGAGCGGCAGCAGCGCCACGACGGCGACGGTCACCCAGAGCACGAGCGGGTGCGCGAAGGCGTCGCGGACCTCGAAGAGGCGGTGGGCGGTGCGCGGGTCCATCAGGAGCGGAGGTCTCGGGCGATGGCGGCGAGGCGGCGCGGGACGGTCGCGATGCCGCCGGCGACGACCGCGCCGAGGGCGACCGCGGGCACGTGCCACGACGTCGGCGCGAGCGGGGCGACGAGCGCCGCGAGCGTTACGGCCGCCATGCGCTGCGGCTTGGCCATCGGCCCGTGGAAGGCCTGCTGCGCGCCTGCCACGACGCCGGCCGCGCGGACGTACGCCACGAACAGGGCGACGGCCGTCGCCATCCATCCGAGGACGGGAACGGAGCCGGCGGCCCATCCCAGCCCGACGAGCGTCGCGGCGTCGCTCACGCGGTCCGGGATCTCGTTGTAGAGCTCGCCGACGGCCGAGCGCCGGCCGCCCTCGACG
>JAYWIE010000350.1:0-10296 GCA_043789155.1 Rubricoccaceae bacterium
CCGCCCACATCACGCCGGCTACGCCGCCCTCCATCGCGCCCTCGCGCGCGAGATCGACCTCGCCGCCGCGCCGGACCTGACGGTCGCCCGCGACCTCGCGCCCGGCGACTCCGGCGTGGCCGTCCAGACGCTCCGCGCCCGCCTCGCCGTCGAGGACGCCTCGACGCCCGCGCGCGGCACGTACGACGACGCGCTCGCCGCGAGTGTCCGGGCCTACCAGACGGCGCAGGGCCTCCCCCCCACCGGCCGCACCGACGCCGCGACGCGCGACGCGCTCAATCGCCGCCAGCCCGACGCCGTCCCGGCGATCGCGCTCAACCTGGAGCGCTGGCGCTGGATGCCGGACTCCCTCGGCGCGCTCCACGTCTTCGTCAACATCCCCGAGTACCGCCTCGCGCTCCGCGAGACCGACGCACGCGGCACGCGCGAGCTGTTCTCGTCGGTCGTCGTCGTCGGGCTGCCGTCGTGGGCCACGCCGGTCTTCTCGGACACCATGGAGACCGTCGTCTTCAACCCCACGTGGACCATGCCGGCCTCGATCCAGCGCCAGTCCTACGGCCGGCTGCGGCCGGACCGCGCCGTGCGCCCGCCCGGGCCGGGCAACGCGCTCGGGCGCGTCAAATTCCTGTTCCCCAACCGCCACGCCGTCTACATCCACGACTCGCCCTCGAAGTGGGCGTTCGGCATCGAGCGCCGCGCGCTGTCGCACGGCTGCGTCCGCATCGGCGACCCGCACGATTTCGCCGTGGCCGTGCTCGGGCGCACCAACCGCTGGCCCGCGGCCCGCGTCGACTCGGTCTTCGCGGGCCCGTGGCGGACGCAGGGCGTCACGCTCGCGCGCCGGCTCCCCGTCCACATCGCCTACTTCACCGCTGTCGCCGACGCCGCGGGCCGCGTCACGACGTTCCCGGACGTCTACGGCCGCGACGCGCGCCTCGCCGAAGCCCTCGGCCTCGCTCCGGCCACGCCGACGACCGTCGCGGCCGCTGCGTTGGTGCCGTCAGCGGCCCTGCCGAACGGTTAGTTCTGCCGCACTAGCGCCGCGCATACTGAGCATTCTGTGATCTTCGCCATCGATTCAGGCCTCGACCTCACCGTGACGATGCTTGCGCTCAGTGGCATCGTGGGAGCTGCTCTTGGAGCCGCTGTTCGGCATTCACCAAGCCGCCCTCGGTGGCGCTCCTTTGTTGGAACAGGTGCTCTCGTTGCGGCTGCTTTTGTTCTCGTCAGCACCCTCGGAGCTGAGATCGAACTCAGAATAGCGGCCGGTGTGCCCTTGTCCTATGGCAGTCAACGGCTAGCGTGGGCCACCTCCGCGCTGCTCGTACTGGTCGGCGGGCTACTACTCAGGTTCAAGGCCGATCCGGTGTGGCTGACAGGTCCATCGTTGTCCACGCGAGAGATCGCAGTGCTTGTGGCTACCACATTCGCGGTCGTCGTAGTAATCGTGTTCTTGCTTCCTGTTTGGGATTCCCATGTAGACGGTTGGAGCGGCGACTACCACGGTCACAATTACTACGAGCGTGGGATGCACTTTCACTAATCCGCCGTGCGGCAGAACTCGCGGCTGCACCCGACTGCCCGTCCTGCGCCCCGCTTGTTTCGTCGTCCACATCTACTTTACCCAGTCGGGGCGCTGTGCTCCGGGCGGCCGCTGAGCCGCATCCTGTTCTGTATGTTATTATCATGATTATAATATCGAACGCATGACCGTATCTCGAGCCCTCTCATGGGTCGCCGGCGTGTTCGGCGTCCTCACGGTCGCCGCGACGACTTGGGCCGTGGTCGACCTCTCGCGGTCGCACGACCCGACCCTGCTGGTGTCGCTCGTCCCCCTCCTCTTCGTCAACCTCCTCCTGATCGCCATCGTCAGGAGCCGGAAGAAGCACGACAGCCGGTAGCCGCGACCGGCGGCGCGACGTCCGCGGCCTCGCCGCGGCGTCGGCCGAGTGTGCGGAGCCTGCGAGTTCGGGCATCTAGGGGTCTCCCGCAGACGACACCGGGGCCGTGCGCCGTAGACTTGTTTCGTCTCCCCGCCCGCTTCCGTGCGCCTGAACTCGACGTCCGTCCTGATGCTCCTCGCCCTCGTGGGCTGGGGCTTCCTCGACTCCCTCTTCGACCGGGGGCCCTCTGCCCCGGCTCCCGAGGCGGTCTCGGCCGCGATCACGGCCGAGCTGGCCGCGCCCGGCACGCGCCACCCGGCGACGGCCGCGCTCTACGCGGGCACGCCGCTCTGGCCAGCCGCGGCGCAGCGGCGCGCCACCGCGGCGCTGCTCGCCGGCGTCCCGCGCGACGGCATCGACCTCGCCGGCGTCGGCGCGGGCGACGCCGTGCGGGCCGTGGCTGCGCTCGACGCGGCCGAGGCGCGCTGGGCGCGGTATGACGACGCCGCCCGCGACTCGACGGCTGACGTCCGCCCCGCGCTCGCAGCCCGCGCCGACGTCGCCCTGAGCAGCGCCGTTCTGCGCTTCGGCGACGCGCTCCGCGGCCGCCGGACGTCGCCGGCCGCGCTCTACCCCGGCACGTGGTTCCCGACCGTCCGCGACAGCGCGAACGTGGCATTTGGCGCGCTCGAGGCGGCCGTCCGCACCGGCAGCGCCGCGCGCGTCGGGCGCGCGCTCGACGGGCTCCGGCCGCAGCAGCCCGGCTACCGCCGCCTCGCCGCCCGCCTCGCCGCGCTGCGCGCGGACCTCGCACCGATCCCGGCCGGGCCGACGCTCGCGGCCGGCGGCCGGTCGGTCCGCGTCCCGCACCTCCGCGAGCGCCTCGTCGCCTACGGCTTCCTGCCTGCGGACTCCCTCGACGCGTGGCAGCGGACGGAGCCGTACCTCTTCGACGACTCGCTCGCAACGGCGCTGGGCCGCTTCGAGACGGCGCGCCGGCTGCCCGTCGACCGCATGCTGGACTCGACGGCGACGCGCCTGCTCAACGCCGACCCGGCCGAGCTGCGGGCGCGCCTCGCGCTCAACCTCGAGCGCTGGCGCTGGCTGCCGGACGCGTTCGGGCAGGACTACATCTGGGTCAACATCGCCGCGTTCGAGCTGCGCGTCGAGCACGTCGAGGGCGACCCGTCCGCGGGCGGGCGCGTCGAGACACGGTTGCAGATGCCGGTCAACGTCGGGAGCGCGCTCACGACGGGCTGGACGACGCCCGTCATTCGCGACTCGGTCCACACGGTCGAGTTCCAGCCGGCGTGGTACGTGCCGGCCTCGCTCGCCGGCGGCCTCTTCGCGCAGGCCCGCCGCGACAGCCTCTCGCTCTGGCGGCAGGGCGTCGACGTGTCTCTCAACGGGCGGCCCGTCGACAGCCGCCTCGTGCAGTGGGACTCGGTCGGCATCGCGGGCTTCCGCTTCGTGCAGCGGCCAGGCGCGGCCAACCCGCTCGGGCGCGTCAAATTCCTGATGCACAACCCGTACGCGATCCTCATCCACGACACCAACAAGCGCTACACCCTGGCGGACGGCGTCGGCTCGTCGATGTCGAGCGGCTGCGTGCAGGCCGGCGCGCCGGAGAAGCTCGCCGAGGCCCTCCTGACGGCCGTCAACGGCTGGGCCCCGGGCGAGGCTGAGGCCGCCTACCGCCGCGGCCCGCGCCGCGGCGTCCGCCTCGAGCACCCGTTCGCGGCGCAGTTCGTCTACTTCACCGCCACGGCCGAGGCCGACGGCGCGCTGCGGACGTTCTCAGACCCGTACCGCTACGACGCCCGCCTCGCGCAGGCGCTCGGCATCGAGCTCCCCGAGCCTGCCGCGCCGCAGGCGGGGGACGCGCAGGCGGCGGACGCACCCGTGCCCGCTGTGACGCGCCGTTGACGGAGACCGTGTGAGGGCTGCCGGGCGCGACGCCGCAGGCGTGGCATGCCGTCTCGGCCCGGTGTACCTTCCGGCCATGACCCGCACCGCTCCCGTCTGCTCCTGGCCCTACTGGCATGGCACGCTCCCGGTGGGCGGTCCGCGCTAGGCCTGTGGCCTGAGTTCACGCGGCACCGACAGAGCCCCACCGTTCACGCCGAGCGGGGGGCTTTTTTAATGCGGTTTAAGGTTTGACGTTTAAGGCTTCAGCCGACTGCTCGACCCCATTAAACCTTAAACCTCAAACCTGAATTTCCGTGACCTTCGACGCCTTCGCCGCCATCGTCCGCGCGCAGCGCCCGACCGACGGGCGCACGCTCGCCGTGCCCGTCTTCCGGCGGCGCTCGGCCGATCTCACGACGCCCGTCGCGGCGTTCCTCGCGCTGCGCGAGGCCGGCACGTTCGGCTTCCTGCTCGAGTCCGTCGAGGGCGGCGACCGGCTCGGGCGCTACTCGTTCATCGGCAAAAACCCGTACCTCGTGCTCGAGAGCCGCGGCGACCGCGTGCACCTGCACCGCCCCGGCGGGGCCGTCTACGGCGACGGCGCGCCGCACGAGGTCGACGTCGAGCGCGGGTCCGTCTTCGACGCGCTCTGGCGCGTGCTCGGCCGCGTCGAGCAGGCGCGCGTGCCGGGCCTGCCGCGCCTCACGGCCGGGGCCGTCGGCTACGTCGCGTACGACGCCGTGCGGCAGCTCGAGGCGCTGCCGGTCGGCCCGCCCGACGTGCTCGGCCTGCCCGACGCCGTGTGGGGCTTCTACGACACCGTCGTCGCGTTCGACCACGTGCGCCACCAGTCCATCCTCATCGCGACCGCCTTCGTCGGCGCGGACACGGACCTCGAGGACGCCTACGAGGACGCGATGGAGCGCATCGCCGACCTCGAGCTCGACCTCGACCACACGCTCCCTGTGCCTGGCGAGGCCGTCCGCCTGCTCGCCGACGCGCCCGCGCCGAGCGTCACGCAGGAGGCTTTCGAGGCCGGCGTGCGCACGGCCAAACAGCACATCGTCGACGGCGACATCTTCCAGGTGGTGCTGTCGCAGCGGTTCGCGATGCCGTTCTCGGGCGACCGCTTCAACCTCTACCGCGCCCTGCGGCAGGTCAACCCGAGCCCATACCTCTTCTACCTCGACGTCGACGGGCTCGACGTGCCCGAGGGCGACTTCACGCTCGTCGGGTCGAGCCCCGAGGTGCTGACGCGCGTCGACCCGCGGCCGACGGCGGCCGAGGCCGCGGCGGGCGTCGAGCGCCGCGCGACCGTCCTGCCGATCGCCGGCACGCGCCGCCGCGGCGCGACCGAGGCCGACGACGCCACGCTCGAGGCGGAGCTGCTCGCGGACCCCAAGGAGCGCGCCGAGCACCTCATGCTCGTCGACCTCGGCCGCAACGACGTCGGCCGCGTGTCCCGGCCGGGGTCGGTCCGCGTGGACCGCTACGCCGAGGTCGAGCGCTTCTCGCACGTGATGCACATCGTCTCGGCCGTCTCGGGCGACGTCGAGGGCCGCGACGCCGTCGACGTGCTCGCGGCGTGCTTCCCGGCCGGGACCGTCTCGGGCGCGCCCAAGGTGCGCGCGATGGAGATCATCGACGCGCTCGAGCCCATCCGCCGCGGGCCCTACGCCGGGGCCGTCGGCTACGCCGGCTTCGACGGCGCGCTCGACACCTGCATCGCCATCCGGACGCTCCTCGTCACCGAAGACGCCGAGGGCAACCAGACCGCGACCGTCCAGGCCGGGGCCGGCATCGTCGCCGACTCGGACCCCGCCGCCGAGCACGCCGAGACGCACGCCAAGGCCGCCGCGCTGTTCGAGGCGATGCGCTCGGCCACAGACGACCTCGGGGCATGAGGAATGGGGCAAGCGGCATGAGTGAAATGCCTTTGCCTCCCTCCCCATGCCTCATCCCACATCCCCCATCCCGTTCCCGCCCATGTTCTCCGCACTCCGCCCCATCCTCAACAAAGGCGGCGCGGGCCACTACGCGACGCGCGCCGAGAGCGCCGAGCGCCTGATGCCCGTCGCCGAGCGCCACATCGACCTCTTCGAGGACTACCGCGGCGCGCTCGCGGCGCTCGCGCCGGGCGACGCCCGCGACCGCGTGGCCGCGCTGCTGCCGCTGTTCCGGACCGAGATGGCCAAGATGTCCGAGACGCTGCTGAGCTACGGCGTCGCCCCGCCGAGCGGCATGGGCCGCACGCCGACCGACCTCGGCCGGACGGACGCCGACCGCCTCGTTGCGCTCGCGGACCGCGAGAGCGCCTTCACCGCCGACCTCCGCGGCGAGGTCGACGCGGTCCACCACCAGGAGCGCACGCGCGCCATCCTCGGCCACAACGCCGACGCCTCGGACCGCCGCCTCGCCGTCCTCCGCGACCTCACCGCCGCCGGCCGCCGCTAGGAGGCCCGTGGCCGGTATCGGCTTCGCCGAGCCAGTGGCCAGTGGGCACCCCTGAGGACGAGCCTGCGGGCGACCTCCCCGGCACGGCCCGTGTGCCTCCCTTCCGTCATCTCTGCTACTGGCCACTGCCTACCGGCCCCATGCCCTCCCTTCCCGTCGTCGTGTCGGGCGTGCAGCCGACCGGCACGCTCCACCTCGGCAACTACCTCGGCGCGCTCCGCCAGCACGTCGCCCTCGCGGACGACGCCGCGCGCCGCGCCGAGGCGTACTACTTCATCGTGGACTACCACGCGCTGACGTCGGTCCGCGACCCGGAGGCGCTCAGGCGGCACACCCACGACGTGGCCCTCGACTACCTCGCGCTCGGCTTCGACCCCGCGAAGGCGCACCTGTTCGTCCAGAGCCGCGTCCCGCAGACGACCGAGCTCGCTTGGATCCTGCTGTGCCTGACGCCCGTGAGCCAGCTCGAGAAGGGCCTCGCGTTCAAGGACAAGGTCCAGCAGGGCCTCTCGGCCAACGCCGGCCTCTTCACGTACCCCATCCTCCAGGCCGCCGACATCCTCGTCTACGGCGACCCGGCGCGCCCGCTCGTCGTGCCGGTCGGGGCGGACCAGCGGCAGAACATCGAGATCGCCCGCGACCTCGCCCTCCGCTTCAACCAGACGTACGGCGAGGGCCTGATGCCCGTCCCCGACGCGCTCATCCTCGACGACGTCGCCGTGGTGCCGGGCACGGACGGGCGCAAGATGTCCAAGAGCTACGGCAACACCATCGGCCTCTTCGACGAGGGCACGGCGCTCAGGAAGGCCGTCGCGGCCATCGTCACGGACTCGTCGCCGCTCGAGGCTCCCCGCGACCCCGACGCCGATCCCGTCTTCGCGCTCATCCGGCTCTTCGCCGGCGCGGCGCAGCGCGACGAGATCGCGGCGGCGTACCGGCAGGGCGGCTACGGCCACGGCCACGCCAAGGCCGCGCTCGTCGCGCTGATATCGGACCACTTCGGCGAGGCGCGCGAGCGCCGCCGTGCGCTCGCCGCCCGCCCCGACGACGTCCGCGACGCGCTCGACGCCGGGGCCCGAGCGGGGCACGCCCGCGCCGAGTCCGTCCTCGTCCGCGTCCGCGAGGCCGTCGGCCTCCGCAGCCCCCACGCCCCATGATTCGTCCTTCAGCCATCGCTACCGCGTTTCGCAACGGCGGCCTCAACGAAGTCGGATGGCGCCTGTGGCTCCAGACGCGAGGCCTCACCCCGGTCGTCGGGCAGACCCGGTTCAACGGCATCCCGACCGGCGACCAGACCCGCCTGCTGGACCTCGTCGTGAAGCGGTGGTGGACGGACCAGGTGCGCTCGAACCCGACGTACGAGTCCGCGCTCGTGGCGGGCCTCCGGGCTCACGTCGGCGTGGGCGAGCGGGTGGTCGTCGTCGGCGGCGGGCACGGGGTGACGGCGGCCGTCGCCGCGGTCGCGGCCGGCCCCGGCGGGCACGTCGACGCGTTCGAGGCCGGCGACGAGATGCTGCCCAAGATCCGGCGGACGCTCGCCGCGACCGGGGTCGACACCACGGTGACGCTCCACCACGCCGTCGTCGGGGCGGCGCACGGGGTCTACGGAGACACGACGGCGGCCGTCGTCGCCGCGGGCAGCCTGCCGGCGTGTGACGTGCTGGTGATGGACTGCGAGGGGGCCGAGCGTGAGATCCTCACGGACCTCGCCCGCGCCGAGGCGCGTCCGCGCGTGCTGCTCGTCGAGACGCACGGCATCTTCGGTGCCCCGACCGCGGACGTCCGCAGGCTCGTCGAGGCGCTCGGCTACACGGTCACGCGGGACGAGATCGCCGAGTCGGGCCTGGCGGAGGTCTGCCTCCGCAACGACGTCCGCGTCCTCACTGCCCTCCGTACCGCCCCGCGACCATGATCCTCGTCGTCGACAACTACGACTCGTTCACGTACAACCTCGTCCACCTCGTGGCCGCGGCCACGCCCGACGTCCGCGTCGTGCGCAACGACGCCGTCACGGTCGCGGACGTCGCCGCGCTCGCGCCGGACGGCATCCTGATCTCGCCCGGCCCCGGCCGCCCCGCCGACGCCGGCGTGAGCGAAGCGCTCATCCGCGAGCTCGGCCCGACCGTCCCGGTCTTCGGCGTCTGCCTCGGGCACCAGGCCATCGGCGAGGTCTACGGCGGCCGCGTCGTCCATGCCGAGACGCTGATGCACGGCAAGACGAGCGCGATCCGGCACCGGAGCCAGGGCGTCTTCGCCGGCGTCGCGCCGGACTTCACGGCGACGCGCTACCACTCGCTCGTCGTCGACCGCGCGACGCTGCCGGACGAGCTCGAGGTCACGGCCGAGACAGCCGACGGCGTCATCATGGGCCTGCGCCACCGCGCGCATCCGGTCGAGGGCGTCCAGTTCCACCCCGAGTCGATCCTGACGACCGAGGGGCCGGCGCTCGTGCGGAATTGGGTTGAGGGGTTGAGGGGTTGAGGGGAAAATGCAAGGTTCCAGACCGATCACATGAGCAGTTTCAGACGATTCGAGGACATCGAGGCATGGCAGCTCGGGCGGGAGTTGACGCGCGACGTGTACACCCTGACCCGTACTCCGGGGTTCGTCCAGGATTTTGCGCTTCGGGACCAGATCCGCAGAGCGTGCATCTCGGTCACATCCAACATCGCTGAAGGACATGAAAGGTCGACGCCGCGGGATTTCGCTCGCTTCCTGAGCATCCCTCGTGCGTCGTGCGCCGAGGTCCGCTCCCGGTTGTACTGCGCGCTGGATCAGCACTACGTCACTCCGGACGACTTCGCACGGCTGACAACGCTCTGCGTTCGCATCGGAGCCGCGCTCGCCTCGCTGATCCGCTACCTCCTCTCGACCACCGTCTCTGAACCAGCCACATCCTACGACGCTGCCGACCCGCCGACGCCCGACCTGCCCCTGACCGCCGCGTTTCCCCTCAACCCCTCCACCCCTCAACCTTGAAACCCCTCCTCCAACTCGTCGCCGAGGGCGAGACGCTCACCGAGGCCCAGGCCGGGCAGGCCATGGACTGCATGCTCCGCGGCGAGGCCGCGCCGGAGCAGATCGCCGGCCTCCTGCTCGGGCTGCGCGCGCGCGGCGAGACGCTCGACGAGCTTACAGGCTTCGCGCGCGTCATGCGCAAGTATGCCGTGCCCGTAGACACCGGCGGCCTCAACCCCGTTGACCTCTGCGGGACCGGCGGCGACCACTCGGGCTCGTTCAACATCTCGACCGCCGCCAGCTTCGTCGTCGCCGGAGCCGGCGTGCCCGTGGCCAAGCACGGCAACAAGGGCGTGTCCTCGCTCTCGGGCTCGGCCGACGTCCTCGACGCGCTCGGCGTGCGGACCGGCGCGGGCCCCGAGGACGCGGCGCGGTGCCTCCGCGAGACCGGCATCTGCTTCCTGCTCGCGCCCGAGTACCACCCGGCCCTGACGCACGTCGGGCCCGTGCGCCGGGCGCTCGGCGTGCGGACCGCCTTCAACATCCTCGGGCCGCTCTGCAACCCGGCTGGGGTCAAGCGCCAGCTCGTCGGGGCCTTCTCGGACGCCGTCGCGCGTCAGATGGCCGAGATCCTGATGCGCCTCGGCTCCGAGCACGTCGTGGTGGTGTACGCGCACGACGGGCTCGACGAGCTCTCGACGACCAGCCCGACGACAGTCTACCAGACGGGCTCGCACGCCTTCGGCGGCGGCCTGCTGGAGCAGACCGTCGTGCCCGAGCAGTACGGCCTCGCCCGCGTCTCGGCCGCGGCGCTCCAGGGCGGCACGCCCGAGGAGAACGCCGAGATCGTGCGGGCCGTGCTCGCAGGCGAGACCGGCCCGCAGGCCGACGTCGTGGTCCTCAACGCGGCCTACGCGCTGCTCGCCTCGGCCGAGTTCGACGGGCTCGCGGCCTGCCTCGACGCCGCCCGCGACAGCATCGCCTCCGGCCGGGCCCTCAGGGCCCTGGACGCGCTCGTCGAGGCCTCCAACGATCTCGCCCGGACGCCCTCGTGAACGACGCTCTCTCCACGACCATCCTCGGCCAGATCCTC